>NZ_JCAPET010000056.1:0-25434 GCF_059735245.1 Gorillibacterium sp. sgz306347 | reverse complement strand
CCCTTTAGCGCTTTACTGCAACGTTGGTATTTTTCGTATAAATTTCAAGAGCGCCTTTTTAGCTCAAATAGCCTCTGTGGCAACCGTTACAGTTCCCGCTCCCCCTTCTCCTGAATCCCAAAACTCCTTTTCTCGCTGATCAGTCGTGATCTCCCCACCACTTTCACGATCACCAACACTTTTAGCTCTCCTCACGTATCTCCAGCACTCTACTCTCAACACTCTTCCCTCACCAGCCAAGCTGGCCTTTCCTCTCTTCTCCCCTCCACCCTTGTAACTTTCACTCGCCACCCAACTCCTTGCCCTCCTCACGCTAACTTCAGCACTCTGCTCCCAATACTCTTCCCGGCAAGCTGGCCTTACTTCTTCCTTCTTCTGTCGTGTCCCAACACACACCATCCTCCATACGCTCACCACGGCACGCCTGACCTTCTAAACGCATCGCTCTACTCTCTGTGCCAACTTCAACTATTCACTCGCCCACCTTCCTTCCGTCCCACTTCCCAATTCCCCCGGCTGCCTTACGTACGCATTCCTCACACTCTCCCCAACCTCACCCGCCTTCCTTACGCCGTATCCTCCATGCCCCCCCAACATTACCCTCCTTCCAAACGTCCCATCCCGCACGCACTCCCCATTAATCTCCGTCTACCTTGCGCCCTACTCCCCGCCACCAACACGCCCCTGGCGCATTCCCGCCCAAGTTTCCCCGGCGCGGCTCAACATCGCTGAAGCTCAATACAGCCTTTTCGCAAAAAAAAGGCCGAAACAAATACCGCGCGTCTATTGACAACCGAATTCGATTGTTCTATAGTTCATTACATAAGTAATTAACCAGTTTGGTGGTGAAGGGATGAAGGAACTCATTGACGACAGCAAACCGATCTTTGTGCAGATCGCGGAGCGGATCGAAAATGACATTATCGACGAAATTTTGCCGGAGGAAAGCCAGGTGCCGTCCACCAACCAGTTTGCCGCCCATTATCAGATCAACCCGGCGACGGCCGCCAAAGGCATCAACCTGCTGGTGGACAACGGAATCTTATACAAAAAGAGAGGGATCGGCATGTTTGTGGCGGAAGGTGCGCGGAAAACGCTGCTCGGCAAGCGGAAGGAACAATTTTTTGATCAATACGTGGCATCCATGCTGAAGGAAGCCGACAAGCTGGCCATCAGCCGGGAGGAACTGATCGATATGATCCGGAAAGGGGAGCAAACCCAATGACAGCCCATGTGGTGGAAGTCGAACAGCTGACCAAGAAGTACCGGGACGTCGCCGCTCTGGACAACGTGACCTTTTCGCTCGAAGGGGGGCAAATCGTCGGGCTGCTCGGGCGCAACGGCGCGGGCAAAACAACGCTGATGCATTTGTTGACCGCCCAGCTTTTTCAGACGTCGGGGAAGATCAAGGTGTTCGGGGAAAGTCCTTATGAAAACAATAACGTGCTGCGCCGGATTTGCTTCATCAAGGAAAGCCAGCAGTATACGAAATCGCTGAAGGTCAGCGATGTGCTGGATCTGTCCGCCCTGATTTTCCCGAACTGGGACAAAGCTTACGCGCAGCGCCTGATCGGAGAATTCCGGCTGCCGATGAAGCGGGGCGTCAAAAAGCTTTCCCGGGGCATGACCTCGGCGCTTGGCATTGTGGTCGGCCTGGCCAGCCGCGCGCCGCTGACGATCTTCGACGAGCCTTACCTCGGCCTGGACGCCGCTTCCCGGATGCTGTTTTATGATCTTCTGCTGGAGGACTACAGCGAAAACCCGCGGACGGTCGTTCTGTCCACGCACCTGATCGACGAGGTCAGCCGGCTGCTCGAGCATGTACTCGTCATGGAGCAGGGAAAGCTGATCCTGGACCAGAAATCCGACGAGCTGCGCGGCATGGCCTTTACGGCCAGCGGCAACCGCGAGAAGATCGCCCAATTCGCGCAAAACCGCCGGGTGCTGCACCGGGAAGCCTTCGGCGCGCTGGAGTCGGTCTCCATTCTCGGCGAATCGGGTGCCGAGACGCGACGTCAGGCCGCCGAGCTGGGGCTTGAGCTGGGGCCGGTCTCTTTTCAACAGCTGATCCTGCATCTGACCGCCGCCGGAGAGCAACGTCAACCGATGGGAGGAACCCGATAATGAAACCGATGGCTGCGCTGCTGCGCTTGCAATATGTGAACTCCAGACGCTCGTACCAGATTTTCTGGGCGATTCTGCTGACGATCTTCGTGCTTTCCATCATTTCGCTCAGCCGGATGGAAGGCGACAACAGCCTCACGGTCGGCGGCTTGTTCTCGATCTTCATCTACACCTTTGTCGCGGGAATTGTCATCCTGCACGAAACCCTGCCCTATGCGATCGAGACGGGGCTGCGGCGGATCGACTACTTTCTCTCTGTCGTGATCAGCTTTGTCATTTACACGGTATTCACGTGCGGCGTTTTGCTGCTCCTGCATTTCTTTGAGGCATGGCTTGTCGGCAAACTGGATATGCAGCTGGCCTTCTTCTCACTCAGTGCCACCCTCTCGCGCAACGGGGAAGTCGCCTTCACGACATTTGAAGAGATCGTCATCAACGCGGTGGTTCTGCTCCAAATGCTCAGTCTCGGTTTTCTGATCGGCACGCTGGCCCGCCGCCTGGGCAAAACCGGTCTGTTTCTGATCGGCGGCGTGTTTCTGCTGATCCTGATGCTCGCGCCCGACAACTGGGTCGCCAAGCTCCTGGAGGCCGTCATCAACGCCGCTTCCTCCGTCGCCAGCTTCTCGCTGTGGCTGACGCTGCTCAGCGTGATTTGGCTGGCCATTTCCGGGCTTCTGATCCGCCGGATGACCGTCAAGTCGTAATCTGCGCTACCGCTTCCGAAAAACCGCATACCGCAGCAGATAAGCATGCGCCGGGCCTTCCTGAGCAGACAGCTCTTCCCGGCGTGTGCCCGTTTCAAGAAGCTCAAATCCTGCAAACTGCGCTTCAAGCTCGCCTTCCGAAAAAAAGTGCGCAGCTTTGCCCGGCTTGTATTCATAAGTGCCCGGCTCCAGCTCGGGCCCCCGGCCGCAGTTCGCATCCTCGTCCGAAAAAACGGTAAGGTAAAGCAGCCCGCCCGGCGCAAGATGAAGCCGGATGTTGTCCGCCAGCCGGCGGCGGTCCGCCTCCAGGAACAAATGCAGCACGTCGTAGCAGTAAACCGCATCGTAGGTTTTTCCCATTCGCAGCTCGAGCGCCGAGCCCGCATGAAACCGCGTCTTCGGGTCCCACTGCCGGGCCAGCTCAAGAGCGGCCGGGGAAAGCTCCACCGCATCGACCTCCATCCGCTCCGAAAAAACCCTGGTGTTGCGTCCGTACCCCGCTCCCGGCACCCACACGCTGCGGGCTCCTTGCCGCCGGAACCAGCCGGCCGCCTCCAGGGCGGTCGGGCTCGGCTCCGTCCCCCAGATCATTCCCTCTTGCCGAAACCGTTCTTCCCAGTAGTCCCCCATTGCGATCATCGCCTTTCCGTGGTCCGGACCGTAAGGCCCTGCGGTCTGCTCGGTTCTAACCGCTTCCCGCCGCCTGTTTCGGTGTCCGTCCGTTCAAGTGTATTCCTCGTATGCATTTGGTACAATGAAGAAGCGCGCGCAATAAGACGCCGCCACTTTATCCTCAAAGGAGGACAACGAATTATGTATCCGTTCACATTTCACAATCCGACACGGCTTCACTTCGGCAAAGGCATGCTGGACAAGCTCCGCGGCGAGCTGGGCGAGCTGACGGAGCAGGGAGCAACGGTTTTGCTGGTATACGGAGGAGGAAGCATCAAGAAGAGCGGCCTGTACGAAAAGGTGCACGCCATTCTGAAGGAGCGCGGAGCGGCCGTCCACGAGCTTTCCGGCGTGGAGCCGAACCCCCGGCTGACGACCGTCCGCAAGGGCGTGGACATCTGCAAGCGGGAAAACGCGGACCTGGTGCTCGCCGTCGGCGGGGGCAGCGTGATCGACTGCGCCAAAGCCGTGGCCGCCGGCGCCAAATTCGACGGGGACCCCTGGGAGTTTATCACGCACAAAGCTCCGGTGCAGGACGCGCTCCCGCTCGGTACGGTGCTGACGCTTGCCGCGACCGGCTCGGAGATGAACAACGGCTCGGTCATCACCAATTGGGAAACGCAGGAGAAATACGGTTGGGGCAGCCCCCTTGTGCAGCCCCGGTTCTCGATCCTGGACCCCGAGTTTACATACACCGTGCCGGAAAACCAAACCGTTTACGGAATGGTCGACATCATGTCCCATGTCTTTGAAAACTATTTCCGGCATACGCCGAATACCCCGGTCCAGGACGGGTTCTGCGAAACGCTCCTCCGCACCGTGATCGAAACCGCGCCCAAGCTTCTGCAGGACCTGGAGAATTACGAGCACCGGGAAACGATTCTCTATTGCGGCACCATGGCGCTGAACGGCATGACCTCGATGGGCGCGGGCGGCGACTGGGCCACCCATAACATCGAGCATGCGGTGAGCGCGGTGTACGACATTCCCCACGGCGGCGGACTCGCCATCCTGTTCCCGAACTGGATGGAGCATGTCATCGATTCCGGACCGGCCCGGTTCAAGCAGTTTGCCGTCAACGTCTTCGGCATCGATCCCGCGGGCAAAGACGACCGCGAGACCGGACTGGAAGGCATCCGCGCGCTGCGCGCTTTCTTTGATTCCATCGGCGCGCCGGCACGCCTGGCCGATTACGACATCGACGACAGCAAGCTGGAGCTGATGACCGACAAGGCGATGGTGTACGGGCCGTTCGGCAGCTTCAAGAAGCTGGAGCGGGAAGACGTGCTTGCCATTTACAAGCGCTCTTTGTAAAAAGCAGCGAAAAGGCCCGCTTCTCCGGCGGGCGGAACAAAAACGGCGGACGGCCGGAAGGCAAGCCGGTCCGCCGGGAGAAGGCAGTCCGACCGCCGTTAGCGCGGCCCGGGCTGCCTTTTTCTTTGCGGCGCCTGTTCCTGCGTCGGCCCTCAGCGGAACAGGAACGGAAACGCCTGCCGCAGCACTTCCCGCACCTCGCCCCACGTCACGCCCCCGTCTTCCGTCACTTTGAACGTGGCCATTCCATGAACCGCGGCCCCGACGGCGGCCCGGCCGACCGCCACCGCGCCGAAGGAGGCGAAGCCGATGGCCACGGCGCCAACCGCTACCGTGCCGATTCCGATGGCGCCGATGCCGGCCAGCAGGCCGACGGCGATCGCGCCCAGCGAAAGCAGCCCGAGCGAGAAAGCGCCGAGGCACAGGCCGCCAAACGAAAACGCGCCAATTGCCAGACCGCCCACCGCAATGTCTCCAATCGCCAAAATCCCCTTGGCTACGGCCGGTTTTGCGCTTATGCCGCCGCCCCAGCGGCTCCAGCCCCGCCGAAACTTCACATGGACCAAGGGAAGGCCGAACAGCACCCGCTTGCTCTTGTATTCGTAAAAAGGCTGGGTCAACTGCCGGATATCGCCGCGAAGTCCGGCAAGCTCTTCGGCGATACCGGATGCGGATGATTCGGTTCCCCCGCCCAGGTTCTCCGAAAACTCCCGCGCCACCTCCTCCGGCTTGCCGGCCTCGCGCAGCGCACGCTCCAATCCGCGTTCTTCCGCCCGTTCGGCAAGCGCGGCCGTCAAATCGCTTCCGATTCTCCGTTTGGTCGCGGCGTCCGCATGAATATACCGCAGCACTTCTTCTACATACGCCTCTATTTCTTTTGGAACCATCGGTTATCCCCCCAGCACGTTTCGGATCGATGCGACAAATGCGTCCAAATCTTCCTTCAGCTCTTCTTCCCGCGCCTTCCCTTCGCCGGTAATGCGGTAATACTTCCGCGGCACGGCGCGTCTCTCGCCTTCCTTCTCCCAATAGCTCTCGATATAACCCGCATCCTCCAGCCGGTAGAGCACCGGATAGAGGGTGCCCTCCTTCATGCGGAAAAAGCCGCCGCTCCGGCTGTCCAACTCGCTGATCAGCTGATAGCCGTACATGTCCGAACGGCGCAGCAGATGGAGGACAAGGATTTCCAAGACGCCCTTCTTCAGTTGGCTCGCCTGATTCAAGTCCTCACCTCGTTAATCTTAATACTTTGTATTGCTAAGTATATGGTACAACAAAGCCGCGCGAACTGTCAACGGATGGAAGCGCGGAATTTTCCGCTGTCCGCCGAGTCTGCGCGGCTTGGAGACCGCCCGGCGAGGCCGGTTCAACTTTACGCAGGTTCAGAGCATCCTCCCCAAAAGGCTACCGCTGCGGAGCCGAAGCGACCGCAAGGAGCCCGCGCGCCGTAACCGCCAGGTCGGCCAGCACGCTGACGGCATAGAGGGGCAGCAGCCAGAGCCATACCGGCTCGATCAAGCCGTACCACGCCTCCACCCGGGGATGAAACCCGTACAAACAGAGAGCGGACAGTACCCACCAGCAGAGCGAGAACGGCAGGCAGACAAAACCTCCGTATTGCACCCGGAAAGAGGAGTAGTCCCAATACCGCCGGCCAAATACCCGGAGCAGCAGGTATCCCGCCGCTCCCTCCACCAGGGTGGGGATGATCAGGCAGGCCAGCCAGAGCCCCGGCGCGGGAAGCCCCGCCCATGCCGCCAAAAGCAGCAGCACCGGGGCGAAGCCGTACATCGGCTTGTAGGGACCGTACAGAAAGCCTTCCTTAAAGAAAACCCCGGTTCTTGCCGCACTGTAGCCATTCTCCAGCAGCCATCCGCCAAAGGAGTAAACGGCAAAATAAAACGCAAGCTCCGCGAGCCCGTTTCCCTGCATCAAGCCGACCCAGCCGTTTTCGATCATGCGCTTCCCGCCTTTTCTGAGAGGTAAATTGCTTTTATCCAGTATGGGAAAGCGCCCCGGTTCTTATAAGCGCAAAAAAGCCGTCCCCGATGAAGGAGACGGCTTTTCGATGGCCCCGCGTCAGCCCACTTCCTGACCCGCTTTGGCCGTAAACTGGCTGTTGTACAGATCGGCGTAAAATCCGCCTTGCGCCAGCAGCTCTTCGTGCGTGCCTTTTTCGATCACGTCGCCGTGATTCATGACCAGAATCAGGTCGGCGCCGCGGATGGTCGAGAGCCGGTGGGCGATGACAAAGCTGGTCCGCCCTTCCATAAGGCGGTTCATCGCCTCCTGGATCAGCAGCTCCGTCCGCGTGTCGACGCTGCTCGTCGCTTCGTCGAGAATCAGAATGGCCGGATCGGCGAGAATCGCCCGCGCGATGGTCAGCAGCTGCTTTTGCCCTTGCGATATATTGGACGCTTCTTCGTTCAGCACGGTATTGTAGCCTTCCGGCAGGGTGCGAATGAAGTGGTCGGCATGCGCCGCTTTTGCCGCCCGGACGATGTCCGTTTCGCTGGCGTTCTCCCGCCCGTACGCGATATTGTCGCGGATCGTGCCGTTAAACAGCCACGTGTCCTGAAGCACCATGCCGAACAGGCTGCGCAGGTCGCCGCGCTTGTAATCGCGGATGTCGCTGCCGTCGATGGTAATGCGGCCGTCGTTGATTTCGTAGAACCGCATCAGCAGGTTGACCAGCGTCGTCTTGCCCGCGCCGGTCGGCCCGACGATCGCAATCGTCTGCCCCGGCTTCACGTCGATGTTCATGTCGCTGATCAGGAGCGAATCTTCCTTGTAACCGAATTTCACGTGCTCGAACTTCACTTCGCCGCGGGGACGTTCGTTCTCTACCGCATCGGAAGCGGCCACCTCCGGCACTTCTTCGGTTTCGTCCAGCACCTCGAATACGCGTTCGGCGGAGGCGACGGTGGACTGCAGGATGTTGGCGATGTTCGCCGTCTGGATAATCGGCTGGGTAAACTGGCGGGTGTATTGGATAAACGCCTGGATGTCCCCGACCAAGATGCGGCCGTTGGTGACGAAAATGCCTCCGACGATACAAACCAGGACGTAGCCGATGTTGTTGATAAAGCCGAGCAGCGGGAAGATCAAGCCGGAAATAAACTGCGCTTTCCAGCCCGATACGTACAGGCGGTCGTTGACCTCCTTGAACTTGGCGATGGACTCCTTCTCCCGGCCGAACGCCTTGACGACGTTGTGGCCGGTGTACATTTCCTCCACATGCCCGTTCAGTTCGCCAAGCTCCCGCTGCTGGTCCTTAAAGAACCGCTGCGAACGGGAAGCGATGGTCTTGGCGACAAAGGCCGACGCCGGCACCGTGACGAACGCGATCAGCGTCATCCAGCCGCTGATGCGCAGCATCATGACGAAGAACCCGATCATCGTGAACACGGAGGTAATCAGCTGCGTCAGGCTTTGCTGCAGCGTGTTCGCGATATTGTCGACGTCGTTGGTCACCCGGCTGAGGATTTCCCCGTGGGTCCGCGAGTCGAAATATTTGAGCGGCAGCCGGTTCAGCTTGCCGTTCACGTCCTCCCGCATCTGATAGACCGTTTTTTGCGAAACGCCGGCCATCAGATACTGCATCAGGAAGGTGAACAAGGCGCTCACGACGTACAAAGCGACCAGCTGGGTCATGATATTCCAGATGTACGCGAAGTCGACGGTTGCCGTAGCATCCCCCATGTACCGGGCCTGAATCGTTTCAAAAAGCTTGGAGGTCGCTTTCCCCATAATATCGGGCGCAATGACCGTGAAAATGGTGCTGGCCGCCGCGAACACCATGACGATAAGCAAAATCATCTGCTGGGGCTTCAGGTAGCGGACCAGCCGGCGCAGCGTGCCTTTAAAATCCTTCGCCTTCTGGACCGGCATCATCATCGGGGGTCCGCCTCCGGGACCTCCGTGGCCTTTGCCGCGCCGCCGGGAAGCGTTCTTTTGTTCTTCGCTCATGCTATTTCCTCCTCGGACAGCTGTGAGGATACGATCTCGCGGTAAACCTCGCAGGTATTCAACAGTTCGCGGTGGGTCCCGATGCCGGCGATCGTGCCTTCCTCCAGCACGATAATGCGGTCGGCGTCCATAACGGTGCTGACCCGCTGGGCGACAATGATGACCGTTGCGTCGGTGGTTTCGCCCTTCAGCGCCTGCCGCAGCTTGGCGTCGGTTTTAAAGTCGAGCGCCGAGAAGCTGTCGTCGAACAGATAAACCTCCGGCCGCCGCACCAGTGCCCGCGCGATGGACAAGCGCTGCTTCTGGCCGCCCGATACGTTCGACCCGCCCTGCGAAATCTCGGAATCAAAGCCTTCCGGCATGCGGGAAATGAAATCGGATGCCTGCGCGATTTCGGCGGCGCGGCGGACTTCCTCATCCGTCGCATCGTCCTTGCCGTAGCGGATGTTGTCGGCGACCGAGCCGGTGAACAGCACCGCTTTTTGCGGAACGTAGCCGATTTTTTGCCGCAGCGTTTCCTGGGTCAGCTCGCGGATGTCCACGCCGTCAACCCGCACGCTTCCTTCGTGCACGTCATAAAAACGCGGGATCAGGTTAAGCAGCGTCGATTTGCCCGAGCCCGTTCCGCCGATAATGGCGGTCGTTTCGCCGGGCTTGGCGCTGAACGAAATGTTTTTCAGAGCGGGCTGCTCGGCGCCCGGAAAGCTGAAGGTAACGTCCCGGAACTCCACGTACCCCCGGCCGTGGCTCTCTTCGCCCGGTCCTTTCGGGTCCAGAATGTCCGGTTTCATATCCAGAACCTCGTTAATACGGGCGGCGGAAGCTGACGCGCGCGGAATAAGCACGAACATGAAGGAGACCATGATCAGCGAAAACATGATTTGCATGACATACTGGAGGAACGCCATCAGCGCGCCGACCTGAATGTTGCCTTCGTCGATGCGGATGCCTCCGAACCAGATGATGGCGATGGTGGTAAAGTTCATGACGATCATCATGAACGGCATCATGTAGGCCATGATTTTGTTGACGCGGATCGCCGTGTCGGTCAAGTCCGCGTTGGCGGCCGTAAACCGTTTCCGCTCGTGCTCGCCGCGGTTAAACGCGCGAATGACGCGGATGCCGGTCAAGCCCTCGCGCAGCACGAGGTTGATTTTGTCGATCTTTTTCTGCATGACCTTGAAATACGGAATGGCCCGGCCGGCGATCAGGAAAATGGCCAGTGCGAGCACCGGCACGACCACCAGGATGATCCAGGAAAGCCCGCGGTCCTCCTGGACGGCCATAATAATGCCGCCGATGCACATCATCGGGGCGCTGATCATCATCCGCAGGATCATGATCAAGACCGTCTGGATTTGCGTGATGTCGTTCGTGGAGCGGGTGATCAGCGAAGCGGTGCCGATCTTGTCAAACTCCTGCAGGGAGTAGTTCTCCACATGGGAAAACACTTTGTTGCGCAAGTCGCGGGCGAAGCCCACGCCTACGCGGGAGGACAGAAAGCTGGAGACGACGGCGCAAATGGTTCCGCCGAACGCAATCAGCAGCATGAAGCCGCCGATCCGCCAAATAAAATCGGTGTCCCCCTTGGTGATCCCCTCGTCGACAATGTCGGACATCAGCGTAGGCAGATACAAATCCGACAAGGACTGGAGAAGGACCAGAATCAGCACGATCCCGATCGGAATCGCGTAGGGTTTTAAATTTCGAAACAGCTTAATCAATACGATCCTCTCCTGTTTCCTGATTGGCTTTTTTCAGGTTATCCCGTATCTGCAAAAAGAAGCGCCGCAGCAGGGCCTGCTCTTCCGTCGTAAAATCGCGGAAGCAATCTTCATTAATGGAGTCAAAAACGGACTGGAGCCGTTCTTTCAGTTTGCGCCCTTCTTCTGTCACATACACGCGGGAAACCCGCTGGTCGTCTGGGTCCGACTGCCGCTCCACAAGGCCGGCGGCCTGCATGCGGTTCAGCATGACCGTGAGGGTGGCCGGCTTGACGTGCATCTTCCGGGCAAGCTCCTTCTGGCTGAGACCGCCTTGGTCGGACAGCAGGAGGAGAACCGGCGGCTGGCCGGGGTAGACCCCGATCTTATCCAGACGGCTGTGAAGCAAAACGAAGTGCAGGCGCTGAATATGCGAGAACAGGTGGTACAGCGTTTCCGTACCCGATTTAAACAATGAATCTCTCCCTCCAATTTCGTTAGCCAACTAATCAAATACGATCATATCAGCTCCCTTCTTCTACGTCAACCGGAAGGAACTGTTTCAAAAAAAATGTAATGATGACGCTATTCTTGACCGTTTTTTAACTATTTATAATGATGATAAAAGAAAGCGATTTCGCCAATATTACTTTAGCAAGCTAATTAATTTCCCTTATGATTCCCCTTCGGATTTGCGACAAAAAAAGCCGCGCTCCCGCCCTGTCGGACGAAACCGCAGCCTTCGTTTGCCGGAATCGCCGGCGTTTAAAACCGGCCTGATTTAAAGATGGAATACAGCAGCCATAAAAACATGAGACCGGCGATAACGGACCCGATCTCCATGACGGGCAAATGCAGCAGATAGGCCGGCTCCTGGCCGAGTGTGGAGGCAAGCATCAGGCCGACCAGCACGATGCTGAAGGACAGCAGCACGACGCTGAAGGAAATCCGGTTGCTGACCTGATCGAGCTTTTTCAGCAGCACCTCCAGCTCGGAAAGCCCGACCTCCACCCGCAGCTTGCCCGACCGCATCAGGGACGCAATCTGGCTCAATTGCCGGGGCAGCCGCAGCAGATTGTCGGCCGCCTCCGCCGCGTTCTTCCAGGCGCGCTTGCCGACGTTGTCCGGACGCAGCCGCTCTTTGAGCAGCCGGCGGCCGAACGGCTCGGCCAGGTCGACGATGCTGAGCTCCGGGTCGAGCGTCACCGCCACGCCCTCCAGCGTGATCAGCGCTTTGGCCAGAAGCGTCAGATCGGTCGGCATGCGTACCCGGTGCCGCGCGGCAATGGCGAACAGGTCGTTGACCGCTTCGCCCAGGCTCAGCTGGGACAGAGGGATGGCGTAATAGCGGTCCCGCAGCCGGTCAAAATCCTTGCGCAGCCGCGCCGTGTCCACCTCGTCGCCGACCAGCCCGAGCCGCATGACGGCCCGCACCACGCCTTCGCTGTCCCGTCGCATCATGGCGATCAGGAGCGAGGTCAGGTGGTAGCGCATGTCTTCGCTTAAATGCCCGACCATGCCGAAGTCGACAAACGCAATTTTGTCCTCCGGCATGAGGAACAGATTTCCCGGGTGGGGGTCGGCGTGAAAATACCCGTCGACGAGAATTTGCTGCAGCATCGTATTGACCAGCCGCTCGGCCGCCTCCCGGCGCCGGACCGCCGGCACGCCGTCGTCCAGAAGCCGGTCCAGGTGGGCGCCTTCAAGGAATTCCATCGTGAGCACTTTGGCGGTGGTGTAGTCCCAATAAACGGCGGGAATCCGGACGTCCTTCCACTGCTTGAACTGGGAAGCGATCCGGTCGGCGTTCTGCCCTTCCCGCGTGTAATTGAGCTCGTCGAGCATGGAGCTTGAAAGCTCCTCCAGCACCTCCGTCACCTGATACTGCCGTGCCCAGTCCAGCTTGCGCTCTGCAAGCAGGCACAGGTCGTGAAGAATCTCCAGGTCGAGCTTGACGATTTCCTCCACCGCCGGCCGCTGCACTTTCACGGCAACGGCCTGGCCGCTGTGCAGCTTCGCCCGGTGCACCTGCCCGATGGAAGCGGCGGCGAGCGGCTGCTCCTCAAACGCCTGAAAAAGCTTGCCGAGGGGAGCGCCCAGCTCCTCCTCGAGAATGCGCCGGACCTCCTCCATCGGAAAAGGCGGCACCTGATCCTGCAGCTTTTTCATTTCCTCGACCAGTTCCCGGGGAAGCAGGTCCTGCCGGGTGCTGGAGAGCTGGCCAAGCTTGACGTAAGCCGGCCCGAGCTCCTCGCAGACTAGCCGGATTCGCTCCGGCCAGGTGATCGCGTGCTTCTCTTCCCCGCGCTTTAGCCACTTGCGGGGAAGAGACAGCAGCTGAAACAGGCCAAGCTCCTCAACCACAAAACCGAAGCCGTGCCGGATCAGGGCGGCGGCGATTTCCCGGTAGCGCTTCGTGTGGCGGAGCTTCAGCGCCATTTAGGGCGCTTGCGTCCCGGAGCCGTCGCCGGGCCCGGGCGTCTCCGTCTCCGGCAGTTGGCCCGAACCGCCCGCTTCCGGCATGCCCGGCTCGCTTGCCAAGCCCGCCGCCCCGGCCGAAGGCGCAGCGTCGGACGCGGAAAGCCGCTCGTCGATCCGCTTTTCGAGCCGCTCCTCCAGCAGCCGCATGTCCCGTCGGGTGGCGACATCCAGCTCCTGCAGCACCTTGCGGACCTGCTCCTGCACCAGGCTCTTGATCTGGCCCCGCTGTTCTTCCCCTTTGGCGACCAGATTATTGACGAAATCCTTCGTTTCGTTCTTTCCCAACTCTCCCTTGGCGACCAGCTCATCGGCGTATTTCTCGATTTTCTCCTTGCTGGCTGCGGCGATCCCGACGCCCAGGGAAATGGCTCTACGCAACAAATCGCTCATGACGGCAATCCTCCTTCGGTGATTGGCCGACAGGACCCCCGCCCGCGGCGGGAGAAGCCTGAGGGTATTTTGCTACGAGTATACCACAGCTTCCAACGATTCCAGAAATCCTCAGATCAGCCGGTCTCCCCAGTGCGCGTCGAACCAGGCCGCCCACTCCTTCCGGGTTTCGCCGAGCACCGCCCCGGCGAGCCGCCCCCGGCAGCCGCGAACGCCCGCGCCGCCCAGCACAAGCTTGAGTCCGGGCCGCTCCTTCCGCACGTCCGCCGCCCAGCGCTCGACCTCCGGGAGGGCGGCCGGCGAATGGAGGGAGAGCGCGGCGATGCCGATGTTTTTTTCGTGCAGCAAAGGAAGCAGCCCTTCGAACGGCGTGTTGACGCCGAGATTCAGCACATCGACGCCCCGCTCCCGCAAAAAGAGCGCAAACAGCAGCAGCCCGAACTGGTGAAACTCGCCGGGCGGGCAAAACGCCAGTGCCTTCGGCAGCTCCGGATTGACGGGATACAGCCGGAAATAAGGCGCAAACCGCTGCAAAACAATCTGTGTGGAAAAATGCTCCTGTACCGCCGTGATCCGCCCGGCCTGCCACTCCTCTCCGATCCGCCGCATCACGCCGGCGAGCAGCTCATGGAAAACCCGCTGCCAGCTGAACCGGCCGAAGGCTTCGTCCAGCAGCCGGTCGGCTTCCTCCGTGTCGCAGCGTGTTAACGCCTGGAAAACGGCGTCCGCATGCTCCGGCGGAATCTCCGCCGGGCCGGCGGGCCTGGACCGCCCATCGGGAGAAAAAGCGGCAGCTGCGGATGGGCCGGACGTTTGGAGAAGCCGGACCGCCTGGCTGATCTTCAGGCCGTTTTCGGTCGTTTGCTTTTTGAGCCAGCGGAACACTTCCAGGTCCTGCTCGCTGTACAGTCGGTGGCCCCCCTTGGTTCGTTCGGGAGAGACGGCTCCATAGCGGGTTTCCCAGGAGCGCAGCGTCACAACGGGGAGGCCGGTTTCCTCCGACACTTTTTTGATGCTGTACATGGCATCCCCTCGATTGAAAGTTATATCGAAATTATACAAACCGTTTCCGGTTATCTTTGATTCAGTCTTTGCAAATGCGGATAAGAATATGATGTCAACGCGATGCCGAACGTTCAGCGCTGAGCCGCAACGCAGATGAGGGACTTATACAAAATCTATACTTATTACCCGATGACAGTCAACTCATAAGGAGGTCAACGCGATGAAAACCCTGAATACGGTTGCTCTGCTTCTTACAATTATCGGCGGTTTGAACTGGCTTCTGTTCGGTCTGTTCGAATGGGATCTGGTGGGAGGCATTTTCGGAGGCATGGATACGATGGCGGCACGCGTCGTGTATGTAATTGTCGGCCTTGCTTCCCTTTACAGCCTGGTGCTGCTGCCGAAGGTGGCGGCGGATACGCGCGACGTGCGCGACCGCGTCTGATAAACGCCAAAAAGCCCGCGGCTTCGCGGACAACGCTTGGCGAAGGCTGCTCTCTTGCGGGATGATCCCGCGGCGGAGCAGTCTTTTTTTGTTGGCTGCCTGTCAACCAGCAGCGGAAAAGCCTGGTTTTGCCTCGGTGAAAAACCGGGCTCCGCTGCCTGGAACGGGGTTTCGATCGCTGTTGTTTTCGGGGGACCCGGATTGGATTAAAACCGGCGACGGAAGTCCCCCGAAAACAAAGGCGAACGCTTGCGCTTCTGCACCCCGTTCCGACCGCTCCGCCCGCCGTTCACCCGATGGGAAAGCTTGCTTTCGCCGTTTGCCCCCGCACCGCGAACAGCCTCAGAACCTCAGAGCTTCAGAGCCTCAGAGCCTCACAGTCTCATAAACTGGCCGCTAAAGCCGAGGGAGCGCCAACACCGGCTATTTAGAGCGAGCATTGCTGCGGTCAGCGGAAGCCGCCGCCCGGACCACCTTCCGCCGGCGCGCGGCGCCATTCGGGGGGCAGCAAAAACCAATAGGGCGGCTGCAGGAAGCGGTCGTCGACCAGCACCAGGGTGCCCGTGTCCTGCTCCGTCCGTATGAGCCGGCCCCCGGCCTGGAGCACCTTGTTCATGCCGGGGTAGACATACGCGTAATCGAAGCCGTTTTTACCTGCTTCATTATAGAGGTCCCGGATCAGATCCCGCTCCAGCCCGACTTTGGGCAGACCTACGCCGACTACGAACACCCCCGTCAGCTTGTCTCCGGTCAGGTCGATCCCTTCCGAGAACACGCCGCCCATCACGGCGAGCCCGACCAGCGTCGTTTCCCGTCCTTCCCGGAAGGACGCCAGGAACGCATCCCGCTCCTCTTCCCCCATCCCGCCGGTCTGCGTCAGCACCTCGATGTTCGGGTCGTCCAGCGGCAGCCGTTCGCGGACCGCGCGCAAATAATCGTAAGACGGGAAAAAAGCCAGGTGGTTGCCGGGCTTGCTTCGCGCCAGTTCGCCCAGCAAAGAGGCCACGGCATCCACTGTCCGTTCCCGGTCCCGGTAGCGGGTGGACACGGGCAGAATGCGCACCTCCAGCTGCTCCGGGCGAAAAGGGGACGGGATGCGCACATAGGAATCGTCGGGCTCCCCGCCAAGCACCTCTTTATAATAGGAAAGAGGAGACAGCGTAGCCGAAAAGAAAACCAGCGAGCGGAACCCTTTGGCCATGCGGCGCAGGGAAACGGACGGATCGGCGCAGAACAGCCGGAACCGGAGGCCGTTCCGGTGCGTTTCCGCATAGGCGGCGTAGCGCTCGTCAAATTCTCCGGAAACGCGCAGGCAATCGCGCGCCGCAAAATAGGCGTCCAGGAGCCGCTCCCGCGCCTCCGGCTCCGCCTGCCCCGCGAGCAGCTGCCGCTCGGCGGAGGCGATGAAGGTATCCAGAAGCGCGGGCAGCTCCTCCGGAAGCTGTCTGGAGACAGCCGCTCCCCCGTTCGCATCGGCTTCCTTCTTCCACGCAATCAGAAGCCGGTTCAGGCCGGAAAGGGCCTCAAAGAGCGGACGGTCGCTCGTCTTGAAATCGCGTTTGAGCTGCACCAGCGCCCCTTTTTCCAGCTCGGCCGAAAACATCTCCCGCCCCCGGTCCGCCAAATTGTGCGCTTCGTCCACCAGAACGGCCGTTTGCCGCTTCTCTTCTTCCGGGAGCCGCTTGAGCGACACCTTCGGATCGAACAGATAATTGTAGTCGCAGATAACGGCGTCCGCCGCGTAAGCCGCTTCCAGGGAAAACTCGAACGGACAAACCCGGTGCTTGCGCGCGTAGGCTTCCACCACCGGACGGGTCATGCGGGTTTCATTTTCAAGGAGATCGAGCAGCGCGCCGTTCAAGCGGTCATAAAAGCCGTCCGCGAATTCGCAGGTTTCGCGTCCGCATGCCGTTTCCGTACAGAAGCAGATTTTGTCCTTCGCCGTCAGCGTCACGCTCCACAGCCGGAGCCCGGCGCTTTCCAGAAGCGCCAGCGCCTCTTCGGCCGCCGTCCGCGTAGTCGTCTTTGCCGTCGTGTAGAAGAGCCGCCTCAGCAGCCCTTCCCCGATCGCCTTCACGCTCGGAAACAGGGTAGAGATCGTCTTTCCCGTTCCGGTCGGCGCCAGAGCGAACAGCCGCCTGCCTTCCGCATGGGTCTTGTACACCGCGCCGGCAAACTGCCGCTGCCCTTCACGGAAAGCGGGAAACGGAAAAGCCAGCCGCCTCGCGCTTTCGTCCCGTTCCCTGGCGTGCGTTATCCTGAGCCTCGCATAAGGCTCATAGGCGGCCAGCAGTCCGTTTACGAACTCCTCCAGCTCCACGCGTTCCAGCAGCCGGGAAAATTGCAGCGTCTCGCCTGTCTCAGCCTGCACGTAGGTAAGCTGAACCCGGACCGACCGCAGCTGCTCCTGCTGCGCGTACATATAGGCGTAGCACATGGCTTGCGCCCAGTGGACCGGATGGCTGTTCTCCTCCAGCAGGGAGAGGCTGCCGGAAGCGGTCTTGATTTCGTCGATGGTTACCGGCGCCGGGTCCGCCTCCCCCTCCCCCTCTGCTTCGCGCGGCGCGAGAAGCCCGTCGCAACGGCCCTCCAGCACAAAAGGCAGTCCGCCGGAAACCGCCGCCAGCCGCAGAAACACTTCCTTCCGGTCCTCCTCGCCGTACCTCTCCTGAACTTGCCGGTGCAGCTTCGAGCCGAGATTCATGGCGGCGGCCGTACCAAACCCCGTTTCAATGCTGCCCGACCGGTAGACATATTCCACCAGAGTCCGGACGGAAAGACGGATTTCCTCCATTGCGATCCTCCCGAAAAAAGAACATTCGTTCGCTCAGCTTTTCCTCATTATAACACCTTTTTCGGAGGCAGGTCGACCTGGCCGCGGCCGGACGCCGCCTTGCAGCCGGGCTGAGCATCGCGTCGGCGCTTTTACAACGGCTTCCTTTTTTTCCCGATTTGGGGCATCGTCCTTTTGACAAACGGCTTGCGGCACGGCATAATGGGGGTGACTCTTTATTTTTCTTCATGATTTCTTTACAGCCGGGTTTACAGCGCCGCCTCGCGATGTAGGCCCCTTTGGCATGAGAGGAGATTCACAAGATGTCGCGGATGCAGAAAGTCCGTCTTTTTTTCTTTAAGCCGTTTGTCTTCTTTTCTATTATTCTCATTATCAAAAGCTACCTCGCCTGGTCGGTTTTGTTTAGCGACGAGGGCACGATCCTGAACACCGTGCTGACGGAAATGCCGTTTATCTGGCTGCTTTTCTGCGTAGTGGAATGGCTGTCCTCCAAGCGCAAGCTGGATATTTACCTGGGCCTGAATTTGGTGGTGACCGCGCTCTTTTTCGCCGTCATTATGTATTACAAATACTACGGGGTTATCGCGACTTATCACGCCCTGGAGCAGGTCAATCAGGTCACCGCGGTCCAGAACAGCGTGTTTTCCCTGCTGCAGCCCTATTACCTGCTGCTCTTTCTCGATGTGATCGTGCTCGCTCTCTACCTGTTCCGCAGCAAGAAAGCCAAGTGGTGGAAGCAGTATGCCTCGTATCGGGAAAAGCGGGGCCTGGTGAGCGCCATGTTTGCGATCTCTCTTTTTCTGTGCCTGTTTAACATTCTTCCCAACCAGGCCAGCATGAGCGAAATCAAAAAAGCCGAGCAGATGGGCATCATCGGCTATGAGGCGTATACGATTCTGGCGGACGACGAAGAGCGGAAGCCGGTGGCGCCCCAAGGCATTACACAGGAAACGATCAGCCGCCTGAAGGGCATCGAGGAGCCCGTGAGCCCCGCTCTCTTCAAAGCGGCCGAGGGCCGGAACATTATTGTCGTGCAGATGGAATCGCTGCAAAACTTTCTGATCGGGCTCAAGGTGAACGGCCAGGAAGTGACGCCGAATCTGAACAAGCTGGTGGAGGAGAACTTCTATTTCCCGAATTTCTATCAGCAGGTCGGCCAAGGCAACACCTCCGATGCGGAGTTCGTCGTGAACACGTCGTTTTACATTCCGCGCCGCGGAGCGGCAACCATGGCTTACGTCGACAAGGAACTGCCCAGCATGCCGAAGCTGCTGAAAGAAAAAGGCTACGACACCGCGACCTTCCATACCAACGTGGTGGAATTCTGGAACCGCGGCGAGCTTTACAAGTCGCTTGGCTTTGACCGGTATTACGACAAGAACTTTTTCGGAGAGGAAGATTCCGTTTTCTTCGGGGCTTCGGATGAAGTGCTGTACACCAAAACCGCCGCCGAGCTGAAAAAGATGAACGAAAGCGGCCAGCCGTTTTATGCCCACGTCATTTCGATGACGGCGCACCATCCTTTTACGACGCCGGCCGAAAAGGACCGCATTACGCTGACCGAAGAGTATGAGGATAACTTCGTCGGCAATTACCTGCGTGCCCAGAGCTACGCGGATTATGCCTTTGGGAAGTTCATCGACCAGCTGAAAGCGGACGGGGTATGGGACAATTCGCTGCTGGTGCTGTACGGCGACCACGTCGGCCTCCCGATCTATTCGCTGACGGGCGAAGAAATTGACCTGCTGAACGGGCTTCTGGGACGCGAATACGGCTTTGCCGACATGTTCAACATTCCGTTTGTTATTGCGTCGCCGGGGGTCACGTATCCCAAGGAATATCCGCAAATGGGCGGGGAGGTCGACGTCATGCCGACCATCGCCAACCTGACGGGTGTTTCGCTTTCAGACCATATCCATTTCGGTCAGGACGTGCTGAACCAGAGCACCAATTTGCTGCCGCAGCGGTATTATTTGCCCACCGGCTCGCTTTTATCCGACAAGGGGCTGTTTATTCCAGGCAGCGGGTATGACGACGGCACCCAGTATCCACTTAGCGACGGCCTTATTCACGACGGCGGAGTCACCCATGAAGAGTACTTCCGCGCCCTGGAGCTGCTGAATTATTCCGACAGCTATGTGAAGCAGCTGCCCCGCCGGCCCGACGCTGCCGGCGGCGAGGACGCCCCGGAATAAAGCGGAGCCTCCGGTCCGCCGAACGCATGTCCTGCGCTTGCACCAAGCGCGGGCATGCGTTCTCTTTTTTGGTTATACAAAACAGATTTTTACTGTTTCGACATCTTCCGTTAAAATAGGGGAAACAAAGATAATGGGAGCATTTTGAATGAGCTTATTGGATACGCTGATTGAACAAAAAAGGCTGGAATTAACCGAGCTGGCCATCCGACTCGGCTTCAACGATACCCGGGTGCTGGAGATTTCCCACGAGCTGGACGAGCTTCTCAACCGTCACGACCGGGACAAATACGGCTCCTCCGTCCGCAGAAGCGGCCAGAAGGTAGCGGGCCTTCTCTACCCGAAAACGGCGGTTCACTGAAGCGGCTCCCGCGCGCTTTCGCCACGCCCTACGCTAGTTTTTCCATACGCCATATGAGCGCTGTCCTCAAGTCGATTCCGGCGGGGACGGCCTTTTTTAGCTGCGCCGGCACCGGACCCACGGCTTTAACGGGCGATAGAGCCGGATAGCAACTGACCGCCTGCCTCCCAACCTCTTTCGAAGAACACAAACGAAATGCGAAAAACCGGATCGGCAAGGACGAAGTCCTTTTCCGATCCGGTTTTTAATTTTGCGCAGGGAGAACCGGTTGTTTTTCAGGCCGGTTTGTTTTGGGCTCAGGGTTCATTTCCAGGCGTGCCCGGGGGCCTTCCTGTACGGAACCCTAGGGTTACTCTTTGTGACGGCTGACAAACGCCATGTCGCCCGGAGCATCCATGCGGGATTCGCCGCGTCCCTCCCGGCGGCCCATCAGCGGCCACCAGTTGGCGGGGCCGAAGGTGCGGACCATTACCGGAATGAACAGCGGGAGCATGACGAATGCATACAGGACCAGGCCGGACAAGACGAGAACCGCGATCTGCATGATCGACAGAACCCCCGAGGGCAGCATCGCCGCAAAGGTTCCGCCCAGGATGACCACCGCCGACATGATGACGGGGCCCATGTTTTTCATCGCTTCCAGAATCGCTTCGCGTTCCGGCAAATGGCGGTATTCCTTGAAGCGGTCCAGCAGGAAGATGCTGTAGTCGACCCCGAGCGCCATCAGCATGACGAAGCCGAAGAACGAGACGGCCCAGCCGACGCCGGAGTAATCGAAGATGCGGGTAAAGACTACCTCTGTGATCGCCATGGACGTGTAATACGTCAGCAGCAGCGACAGCATCGTGTAAAGCGGAATGATCAGCGAGCGGAACAGCAGGATCAGGATAATCGAGATCCCGACAAGCATGAAGATAACCGTACGCGTGTAGTCTCCTTCCGATATCGTCTGGAGGTCGTGGTTCATGCTGGAGATGCCGCCGACCGCATACTCCGCTCCTTCCAGGCTTGTGCCCTTCAGGCCGCGCGCGACCGCGTCCTTCACCTGCTCGGTGAGGTCCATCGTCTCGACTTCATACGGATTGCCTTCATACACAATATCGAATTTGGCGATTCTGGCATCGGGGGACAAATAAGTGTCCAGCACCTGGCGGAATTCGGCGCTCTCCAGCGCTTGCTGCGGCACATGCCAGCCGGACAGCTCCGGATCGGACGAGCCGGCCAATTCCTTCATGTAGTCCTGGGCGCTCGTCAGACCCGCCGTCACCTGCGAAAGGCCGCTGGTGCTTTGATCCAGACCGTCGGTCAGCTGATCCAGCTGGCCGCCGAGCTGCGAGAAGCCGGCCGCCAGCTCGCGCTGGCCTGCGCTCAGCTGGTCGATGCCGCCGGTAAGCTCAGGCAGCTTGGCGACCACCTGGCTTTGACCGTCAGCCGCCTGTTCAAAGCCCTGCTGCAGCTGCCCGATGCCGGAAGCCAGCTCGGACAGTCCCGATGCAAGGGCCGATTGGCCTTGAACCGCCTGCGAGAAGCCGCTGTTCGCCTGGCCGAGGCCCTGCTGGATGCCGCCAAGCTGATTGTTCAGCTGGCCGAGGCCCGCGCTCAGCTGGCCCGCGCCGGTTTCAAGCTGGGCCAGCGCGTCTTGCGCCTGGAGAAACATCGGATCGTTCTTCAGATCCGGGTACTTCTCACCCAAACCGGCAAGCCCTTGGCCGACGTCGCCGAGCCCTTTGGCGAGCTCGCCCGCCTTGGCCGCTACATCGGTGTATGCTTTCGTGATTTGCTGAAGCCCCGGCTCGATCTGCTGGTAGCCGCCGAGCAGCTGCTCGCCGGAGGCCGCCAGCTTGTCGGCGCTCTCCTTGGCCTGCTGCATGCCGGCCGCCAGCTCGCCCGCACCGGCGGAGCCGTCGCGAAGCCCGGCTTCCAGCTGCTTCAGCCCGTCGCCGAGCTGCACGATGCCGGCCTTCAGCTGCTCGGTGCCTTCGGTCAGCTGACCCGCACCGGCGGCGGCTTCTTCAAGCTTCGGCGCATTTTCCTTCAGGGCCGCGCCGGCATCGGTTAAGCCTTTGCCGATTTCGTTGAGTCCGTCATTGCCCTGGCCGATGCCGTCCTCCAGCTGCTCCACCTGCGTAGAGACCTGGAGGTCGCCCAGCGCTTCACCGGTCGGCCGGGTGGCGCTGCGCACGATTTTGATGCCGTCCACTTTTGCCAGCTCGCGGGAAATCTGCTCGATGCCCGCCAGCCCTTCCGGGCTGTCCAGCGCCCCGTCGGCTTTGACCATCACATTGCCGGGCAGCGAATCCCCGGGGCCAAAGCTTTCCGAGATGATGTCGAACGCCTTGACGGATTTGTACTTGCTCCCGATTTCATCCAGGGAGTTAAACGATTGGCTGCCGGAGTAAACGGAAAGAAACGGAACCGCGACCACCGCCACCAAAAGAAGCGCCAGCAGCGGACGTTTGAGGGAAAAGCTCCCGGCGGCGCCCCACAGCCGGCTCGGGCGGTGCTCCAGCGAGCCGCGCGCCGGCCAGAAGATTTTGGTGCCGAGCGTCGACATGAAGAAAGGCACCAGCGTCAAAAGGGCGACCAGCAGCAAAGCGACGCCGACGGCGACCGCTACGGCCGAACGGTACAGGGAGAAATCCGAGAACCCGATCGACACAAAGCCGACCAGTACCGCGGCTCCCGAGACCAGAACGGTTTTTCCGGCGGTCCGGTACGTTTCCACAATCGCATCGTCTTTTTCGCGGCCGTGGGCCAGTTCTTCCTTGAAGCGGCTGATCAGCAGAATGCAGTAGTCCGTTCCGATCCCGAACAAAACCGCGACCAGAAAAATCTGCGTAAAGTTGGATAACGGAAAATCAAACCGGTCGACCAGGAACGCTACCACCGACTGCGACGTCAGGTAGGTAAGGCCCACCGTCAGAAGCGGAATGAACGGTGCGACGGCGGACCGGAATACGACAAACAGAATGATCAGGATGAAAACGACGGTGATGCCCTCCGTGCGCTTCAGTCCGTCCTGCGAGCTGGCAACGACATCCTCGGTGATCAGCCAGTTGCCGGTCAAGTAGTGCTCGACCGGTACGTCCGAAACGGCGGCATACAGGCTGTCGCTGGCCTCCTGAACCGTTTTGCCGTCAAGCGCCACGTTCACCAGAACGAGCACCGTGGTGCCGTCCTCCGAAACCATTTGCTCGGCGAGCTCGGGCGTATCAAAGTGGGTGGTCAGCGAGGTGACCCCATACTCTTCTTTGCCGGCTTTCAGCTTTTCGACACCCGCTTGAATGTCCTTCAGCTGATCGTCGGTAAGCTTCTGCTCACTGTGAAAAACCAGTACGGTGGCGTTCGACTCGTCCCCCCCGGCGTTCATTTCCTCGGCCAGCTCGTTTGCCTGCTGCGAGGAATACCCGCCGGGTACCGACAGCTGCCCCTTTTCCCGCACCAGATCGGCCATGTTCGGGGCCGTCAGGAACAAAGCGACCGCCGCGACCAGCCAGACTGCCAGGATGGCCCATTTCAGCTTCAAAACTGTTCTCATTTTTCGTTCTCTCTCCCCTCTTCCGATTGCACCAGCAGTTCAGCCAGCTTTTCCCACGGCCGGATAAACGCCTCGACTTCCCGCTCCTCGAAATCATCGAGGTATTTTTCCAGGATCATTCGGATTTTCTCATTGGACGCCTTTGCTTTGGAGCGGCCTTCTTCGGTCAGCTTCAGATAGGCGATGCGCCGGTCTTTTTTGCTCGGCTCCCGCTCAATCAGCCCTTTGTCCTCCAGCCGGGTAACGGCTGCGGTGATGGTGCTTTTGCCGACACAGAAAATTTCCGCCAGCTCCGTCGCCGTCAGCAGCTCGCGGCTTTCCCCGAGCGTGTGAAGGATCTGGAACTGGTCGCTTGTCAGCGAATCCGGCATCGCTTCCCGGAACAGGGCGTTCATTCGCCGCGTAATGGTGAAATTGGCCGCAAGGTAACGAGAAATGAGCTGCGCAAGCATATCCGGATTCATCGAAAATCTCTCCTTTCTCCATGCGGTTCTTTTCGTTGGTAACCCTATCAAAAAATAGTTCGTCCTACAAACAGTTCGACAGTAGAACTATATCAAGGGCGCGGCCCCCTGTCAATTTGAGCGAATGGGCGAATAACCGGCGTTTACAGGCTCTCTGGCCGGAGTTAACCGCTTGCATGCCGGTTTTGCTTTTGTTTTCTTCTTCCTGCGCAGGAGCGCTGCTCATGATGAGTTGATAATCGAATCGGAAGGGTGGCGGCGCAGAGAGCGTCATGGTGGGGGCCGTGGCAGGCGGGGATTGCGGCGTAGAAGGCATCCTGGTGGAGGCACGGGGGTCGCGGCCTCGACGCGTGGTTACGGCGGGAACTACGTTGGGGTTCTTCGGGAAACTACGACAAGGCTTAGGCGCTGGCTTTGGCGGACGGGACTTCACGTGGCTTTGCTGGGACTAGGGCGAAGCTTCAACAGGGTTAGGGCGAAGCTTCGGCGGGAAACTACCGTGAGGGCTTTGGTGATCACGGTGGGGTTTCAACAGGGTTACGGCGAGGCCTCAGCGGAAACTACGGTGAGGGCTTTGGTGAACGTCACGGCGGAGCTTCAACAGGGTTACGGCGAGGCCTCAGCGGAAACTACGGTGAGGGCTTTGGTGAACGTCACGGCGGAGCTTCAACAGGGTTACGGCGAGGCCTCAGCGGAAACTACCGTGAGGGCTTTGGTGAACGTCACGGCGGATCTTCAACAGGGGTTACGGCGAGGCCTCAGCAAAAACTACCGTGAGGGCTTTGGTGAACGTCACGGCGGAGCTTCAACAGGGTTACGGCGAGGCCTCAGCGGAAACTACGGTGAGGGGGTTGGCGGGCGTCATAAACGCCCCTGTCGTGGGGGCTAGGAAGGTAGCCGAAAAAACGAAGCCGCAGTTTCCTGGGCAGAAATGCAGCTGCCAAAGTTCTCATCCGTCCCAGCGGGTAACTGTCCGTGCTTCTTGATTGCCCAACGGCGCGCAGCTCCCAAAGAAACGCATGCCGAAAACGATTATCTACGATTCGCAGGCAGGTCCAACCGGGGCGACAGGCACCACAGGTGACGTCCATGCCCAAAACGATTATCTACGGTTCGCAGGCAGGGCACGGTCCGCTAACGGTTGCCACAGAGGCTATTTGCCCGAAAAAGAGGGGTTTTGAAATGTAACGGTTGCCATAGCGCTTATTTTCGTTTTTTTGGCCGGTTTCGGCAGTAGACTTGCAAAGAAGTTAACATGGGGTAAAATGCCAAAAA
>NZ_JCAPET010000055.1:0-26099 GCF_059735245.1 Gorillibacterium sp. sgz306347 | reverse complement strand
CGGCGGGGTACCACAGAATATGAAGTTGCGTTATTTTCAGGGTAGAATTTGTAAAAGCCTTTTTAAAGGCCAATAAGCGCTGTGGCAACCGTTAAGCCGCCCACCTTGCCCACGCACCGCAAATAATGAAAATTTAGAACTCGCTCTATTTTCAGGTTTGAGCAGGACGGCACCGATCAGAAAATATGGATAAGCATAAATCGAAAAAAGCGTCGAAGCATAAGCCGATAACGGAAGCCCCCCTTCTTTTTCACCCAGCCTCATTCTCTCGCCTAGCGCTGGAGGAGTCTCTTCAATCACTTCTATTCGTTACGGTTCTTATTCGACAAGCGATTATATGACCATGGTAACAACAGAGGAGTATGGCACAAAAAAAGTGACTCTCCATAAAAATCAGAGAGTCACTTACCAATCATTTCCTTGCCAACCAGCGAGAAAAAATGAGATCATATGTTCGTATACTTTATAGCTATCATTGTCTGTTCTTACTATCATGGTCTGTTTCTGCTACTATTTGTCCGTTCCTGATATGGTCTGTTTCTGCTACTATTTGTCCGTTCCTGCTACAGTCCGTTTCTGCTACAATTAGTTCGTGCCTGCTAACACAGTCTGTTCACTACCACTGTCCGATTCCCGCGACGCTGGCGTATTCCTTGATCGACTGGGTGCGCCAGCGGAAAAAGGTTACGCGCGACACGTTCAGCTCGTCCGCCACCTGGTCGGCCGATTTGCCGTCCACATAGCGAAGTTTAAGCAGAGTAGCGTACTGTGGCTTGTACTCTTCCAGCGCGGCCAAGGCGTTATCCACCAGTTCTTTTTCGCGCTCCAGGTCCTGAATTTCGCTCATCCGTTCGATGACGCCCTGATAACCTTCGGACAAGCCGGCCCGCGTTTCCAGCACTTTGCGAATCTTGCCTTCCAGCTCCTGCAGACGCTGCCGGTCTTCGCGGTCGTTACCGTAAAGCCCCTGAACTTCACGCAGCTGTGCTTTGGTGCCCGCCGGATAACGGATTAAATAAGCGTGGGCGGTCGTTTCCAGCTCCTGCTCCCGTTTCGTTAGATACATATAAGAAGGCATTCCGCGGAGCTGGCGGTGCAACGCCTGAAGATTGTCGTCCTGGTTGATCGCGCTGAGCCGGATTCCGTTGCCTACCGGCAGCTTCTCCAAATATTTGATCCGGCTGACGATGCGCCGGTAACCCGAGAGCTGACGGATGACCCGCTCCTGCTCCACGTCGGGGGCTGTATTCGTTTTCCGATCTTGTTCCTTTGCCATGTGGGATCTCCTTTCCAAGCTTGACGGTATTATTCTTATCATTTATACTGCACTCAGATAATAAAATTATCAGTTCGGTGCTTTTATTATATTTGATAAAATTGTTATCGTCAAGATAATATTATTATCAATAGAAGGAGACTCGTCATGAAAATCGGGAAAACAATCGCCGACTTGCGCAAGGCGAGAAATCTGACGCAGGACGAAATGGCCGACAAGCTGGGCGTCAAGCGGGCCCGTTACAACGCCTGGGAGAACAACATCTCCCGGCCGGACATTGAAATGATCGGGGCCATCGCGGAATTTCATCAAGTGAGCACCGATTATCTCCTCGGCCGCATTTCGTCGTCTCTCCAGCCGGAAGAGTCCGGCGGCGCGGAACCGGCGCTCAGCGCCCGGGAGGAGCGAGACATCGCCAAGGATCTGGAGAAAATGATCAACGACCTGGAAAGCAACGAAGCGCTCGCCTTTTACGGGGAAGCGCTGGATGAGGAAACCAAGGAGCTGATGCGCATTTCGCTCGAAAACTCGATGCGCCTTGCCAAACAATTGGCCAAACAGAAATTCGCTCCCCGCAAATACCGTTCCTGACACCGGAGGGGATCGTCTCATGCCCATTTACACGACCAAAGAAATCGTCGAACGGCTGATTCGAAAGCACGGAACCCGCAACCCCTATGAGATTGCAGCCCAGAAGCAGATTCCGGTCCTGTTCGAACCGCTCGGCGAAACGCTTGGGTATTTCAGCACCTACAAGCGGATCGCCATCATTCACATCAACAACGCCATCAGCGAAAGCTGGCAGCGGTACGTCTGCTCGCACGAGCTCGGCCACGGCATTCTGCACCCGAAAATCAACACGCCGTTTCTCAAGAAAAACACGCTTTATCCCGTCGAAAGAATGGAGCGGGAAGCAAATGAATTTGCCGTTTTCCTGATGACCGGGAACGAATCGCCGCAGCCCGGCGAGCCGCTGGAGCAATTTTTGCTCCGCCATCACGTTCCGCCGGAAATGCACCGGTATTATCGGACGTAGCCCTTTATGTGGTTTTGCTTGCTCAGAAAAAAGACGCTATCTCCGGAACCGTTCCGGAAGACAGCGTCTTTTGGTATGCCATGTCTTGAACGGCTATGCGGCCGCCGCTTATTTTTTGTTCAGGAATTCTTCCAACTGGCTCTTCTCAAGCCTTCTGAGATCCACATCTTTTTGCATCTTCCAGTAAGATTGCCAGGCTGCGCTTGCCTGCATGTGGTCAATATTTCCTCCGCCGAATAGCCATTGCAGAGTCGCGAACATTTGCTGTTCCGTCCGTCCGATTTCATCCGTTAACGTCTTCAAGCTTTGCTCCGCGTAGGTGCGCTCGCTTGGCGTCAAGGGACGGTCGGCCGGCAGCTTGACGGTTCCGATTGTTATAAAAGAAGGAGTTGTGGCAGAGGAAGGCTTTTGCAGATAAATCCGGTCGTTCTTCGTCTCCAGCTTCATTCCCGCGATGTCAGCCATCTTGCGCACCGGCAAATAAGTGCGGCCCTCCACGTAAATCGCTTTCTCCGCCAAAGCCTGGTTATCCAGATAGACGGTCGTCTCCGATTTGATCGTTTTTCCGACAAGAGATTGCACCGCGGCCAACGCCTCTCCCGACATTGCCACGCCAACGCCCAACACAACGCCAAGCACCAGATATGAAGCTTTCTTCAAAACCTGCCCGCCTCCCTAAATTCTGCCACCATTTTCCCCAGTATATCAAGGATGGGACGAGCCGCCCACCGTCCAAGGACGCATTTTGTCCGAATGCCCCGTCAATTGCCGGATTTCGACTAACGGTCCGTTTCCGCAAACAGGGTCAGAAATGCTTCGGCCGCCCTGGAAAGACGGCTGTTTTCCCTCCAGACAAGGCGGGTTCGCAAATGGATCGGATCTCCTTCAATCTCATGCACGGAAAAAGAATCGGATGGAAACAGCCGGATCACGGAAAGCGGCAGAAACGTCATCCCGAACCCGGCCTTGACGAGATTCAGCAAAATGATCGTGTCGTTGCATTCGCACAGGATGTGCGGAGCAAGCTGCCTGCGGGCAAACTCCTGCACAATAGCGCCGTACATGCTCCACCCCCGCGAGGGTCGCAGCATCAAGAGCGGCCGGTCGGCCACCTCGAGCAAGGAGACGGTATGCGCCAGCTCCAGCCCCCACTGTTTGGGCACCGCCAAGCGAAACGGCTCTGTCCGCAGAATCTTTTCCGAAACATTGGACCATTGACCGGCTCCATGGGTGAGAGCCACTTCAATCCTCCGGCTCTCCAGCATCTCCCGCAATCGCTCCGCATGCCCCTCCTGCACGCGGAACTTCAGTAGCGGATTCCGCTCGCGGAGCACCGCCAGCTTTTCCAGCATCAGCGGCGCGCAGTACAGCGTGGCACCGACGGCTAGCGTGCCCTTCTGCTCCTGACCGAGCTCCTTCATCTCGGCAACGGTCTCCTCGAAATGATGAACCAGTTCCATCGCCTTGTGCAGAAACTGCTCGCCTTCCCTAGTGATCGTCAGGGCGTTCCGCTTCCGTTCAAACAAAAGGACGCCCAGTTCCTCCTCCATTTGCTTCAACATCTGGCTGAGCGGAGGCTGCGCCATGTTCAGCCGCTTGGCTGCGGCCGTAATCTGCCCTTCTTCCGCGATGGCAATAAAATATCGAAGCTGACGGATATCCATTTTCCCTCCACCATATATGTAATATGTCTTCTGATTATACCATACAGATATTTTTCATATGGGCCAAGTCCCGCTATAATGCAAAAGACAATGACTATGAAAGGATTCTACCTCATGAATCGACCTCTGTGGACACGCAATTTTCTGATCAGCTGCTTGAGTATTTTTCTGATCTATGTTTGTTTCTATGCTCTGGTTCCGACACTGCCGCTTTATGCAGCCGAAAAGTACCATTCCACCGATACACAAATCGGCCTGATTCTAACGATCTTTACCGTCGCCGCCATGGCGGCGCGCCCGCTGTCCGGTCTTTGGATGGAGCGCTTGGGGCACAAAACGTTCCTGCTGCTCGCGTCCGCGCTTTTTATGGTGTGCAGCTTTGCTTATTTGGGGGCCGCCAGTTTTCCGCTTCTGTTGGCGCTTCGGGCTGTGCAGGGTTTTTCGTTCGGACTTGCTTCCTCCGTAACCGGCACTGTGGCGGCGGCGTCGCTCCCCAAAGAGCGGATGGGCGAGGGACTCGGCTATTACGGCATGTTTATGAGCATGGCGATGGTAATCGGCCCTTTTCTCGGCTTGACCCTGCATCAGCATGCCTCTTCCGCCGTACTGTTTGCTCTGCTTGGCGTTCTCGCGCTTGCGTGTACGGCCGGAGCGGCGCTGTTGAAGCCGGAGGCTCCGCAGCTTGACTCGCAAACGGCTCCCGAAAACGGCGATTTCAGCGGACTGCATCGTTTTATCGAAACATCCGCGATTCCGATCGCCTTATGTGGTCTGCTGTTGGCGTTTGCCTACGGAGGAATTTCCGGATTTGTTTCCCTGTATGGAAACGAATTGGGCGCCGCTTCGGTAACGCCTTACTTTTTTGCCGTGTACGCCTTGATGGTTGTGCTGCCGCGGCCTTTCCTCGGTAAACTGCTTGACCGCAAAGGACCGCACACGCTTCTCTACACCGGGGTTGCTGTATTTGCGGCAGGTTTGTTTTGGCTGAGCAGCGCCCAATCTTCTTTGGCATACCTTGCTTCGGCCGGTGTGTTGGGCCTGGGATACGGCGCTCTATTCCCCACGTTTCAAACGTTGGCGGTTCGCCATGCCCCAACCCGGCGCAAAGGCTATGCCACCTCAACCTTTTTGCTCTTTTACGACGCGGGCATTGCGGTTGGCTCCCTGCTCCTCGGGCATGCAGCGGGCAAATCCGGCTATGCCTCCATCTATCTGGACTCCGCCTTTGTTGTCCTGCTGATTGCCGTTTTGTACGCCATATTTTCCTCAGTCGGCTCCAAAGGGAAGGAGCGTCCCGATGCTTTCCATTCTCCTCATCCGGGAGCAAAAAGGTAACGTAGGCTTTCCCTTGCTCTGCTCCTGGCGGGTTCTGTAAAATAGACCTATTGCTAGATTGTGGAATAGGGAAGGAGAACTGATGGGCTTGATTCGAATTCGAAACATGCTGAAGCTTTCTTTTGCAGCCGTTCTGATTGCCGCCGTTCTGGCAACTCCGTTTGCCGCAACCGCGGCATCTAAAGTGACGTCTCACTGGGCGGCGAGGATTGCAGACCAATGGGTCAAAAAGGGGTGGCTGGCGGAAAAGAACGTGAACCCAACCTACCTTAACTCCCCGACAACAAGGCTGGAGTGGGTAACCTTCGTCAACACCGCTCTTTCGCTGGACAAATCCAATCATTTATCCGGCCCGTTTTTCAGTGATTTTCCCGACCGTGACGTAGAAGTTGGGGTGGCTATCAGTTACGGTTACATTGAGGGGTTCTTCGACGGGACGTTTCGGCCGAACCGGCCGGTTTCCCGGGAGGAAGCCGCCGTTATGCTGGCCAAACTGTTTCAGTTGCCCGGCAAACCAAATTTGGCGGACGGGTTTCGGGATGCTCTGAAAATGGCACCTTGGAGCAAAAATGCCATTGGAGCGGTAAGTGAACAGCAAATTATGAACGGCTTTCAAGGAGACTTTCGTCCCAAAGGGACCTTAACCCATGCGGAAGCCATTGCCATGCTTGATAATGTCCTGCGCAAGCCTTATTTGGAGTACAACACTCCCGGTACATACGGTTCCGAGGAAAGAACCAACCGAATTCCTAAAAGTATCCGGATTACCGGACCCGATATCGTCCTGCAAAACCTTACCGTCAACGGTGATCTTGAGATTAACGAATCCGTTGATTCAGGCACGATTCAATTGATGAATACGGATGTGACCGGAACCGTTACCGTGCGAGGCGGGAGCACGATCCATTTTCATGACAGCAAAATCGATCGAGTTGTTCAGCAACGGAAAAACGCCAAACTTGTTCTGGGGACCAAAACACGGATTCGAGAGGTCAGCGTTGTCAATCCGACTGAAATTGAAGCCTCGTCCGACAGCTTCATTCAAGCGTTGATACTGCAAACAGCCTCTCGTGTAACCGGAGCGGGTACCATTCAAAGCGTCACGATCAATTCAGAAGGCGTGGTGCTTGAAAAACCGGCCGAGGCCCTGTTTGCAGGGCGAAACGTCCCCCCTTTGGCCACCGTTACCATAGGGGAAAACACAATTCCCATCGGAAATTTTCCTTATTCAACAGACTCGCTTCCACCTTCGGACCTGACGTTCCCCGACAGAGTGCCGCTCCGTGGAGACCCTGACGGACCGATATTGTCAGGGGCCGAATCACCCCATACCATCGCAGCCGGGGATTCCCTAACGGTGGAGAGCAACCGTGCAGGGATGCTTTTCATGCTTCCGGCTTCCGTGGCCACCCTGGACCCGCAAGTAATGGAGGATAGCATCAAGCAGGGAAAAGGAAAAAGCTGGCCGATTGAAGCGAATACTGCGCTGAGCATTCCCACCGATTGGACAGAAGCTGGTCCATGGAGCCTTCTTGTAGTGGATCAGAAGGGGCTCGTCTCTGCCGAACGGATGCTTATGATCGAGTCGCCCCAATTGGTTTACCAAACCTACGGAGTAACCTTCAATAATGAAATCCGACTTATGTTCAATCGAACAGTAGCATTTACGGCAACGGATCTTGCCGCATTTAAAGAGAAGATCCGTTTTTCGAAAGATGGCGGTGCCTCTTTCAAACCGCTTGACCCCAGAGATCAGGTTTTTCTTACAGGTCCGCAAATCGTCATTCAGTTTCATGAGGAATTCATCGGCACCCGAAATGTCTTGCGGTTGGAACCCGACTCCTTAAAAGACAGCCGGGGAACGGTTCTCGAAAAGGAATTGCGGATTGGACCGATTTCAGCAGGCGTTAATTTGGAGCTGCTTTCGGAAAAAAATCTAAAAGCAGGAGCCATAATCCGGTTTCAAGCGGATCAGCCTGTACCCGTTTATTTGCTTCCTTTGAGGGAAGTGGCACAACCGGACCATTGGGAGGAATTGATTGCCGCCGGGAAAGGATTGCGGTACACCGTACCGGCGAACAAGGTTAATCAGCCGCATCAACTGGATACCAAAGGACTTCCCGACGGTACTTATACTTTGCTAGCATACGGAGGAGAAACGATCCATGTGTATGTAAATGTTAAACCTGGGCTCTCCAGCATGCCGGTCTTTTCGGATCAAGCCGGAACCGACAAGGACACGATTACGTTTCGGGACCAAAAAGAAGGCGACATCATACGAATTTACCGGGAACCGGGTGGTTTGCTGCTGGCAAACGGTACCGTGAGCCGGGGAGAAACGGACCTTACCGTTCCGCTGCCCCTAACCGATCGTCAAGTCTTGTACATCACCGTACAAACGACCGGCATGGCAGAAAGCGATCCCGTTGGCCTCGTGACAATAGGCAACGCGCCGCCTACAGCCAAAGTAACAAAACCTTGGGCTCTAACTGCCGAAATCCAATCGCTTAGCCTCCTTCCATACCAAATAGCCGATGATCGTGATCCTTTTGACAATTTGCGTTACATCTCCGCCGTTCCGCAAAAAGAAGGCGCTCTGTTCTGTGAAATCAAAGAGACGAATTCTCGGGTGTCTGGAACCGGCAACGTATTAAAACTACAGTACCTGCTCATCCGAAAAATATATGGAGCCCCGAAGGGCCCTGTTCCGGTGGATGTGAAAATCACCGACAGTGCGGGGAACGAAATAACGGTGACCATAACGGTCGACATCCAGTAAGCCTTCTCCACTCAACCACAAAAAGCCGGCCAGCGCCCTTTGTCGGGACGCCAGCCGGCTTCTTCATTTAATATTGGTAACAGTGAAGCAAACCAATCGCCCTCCCCCAAACCTCGTCAAAGAAAGCAACAACTTCGTTCCCCTAAGCATTCGGATTACTGCTCCGGACGTTGTTCTGCAAGGCATAACCTTTGAAGGTGACCTGGTGATAGACGAAGCCGCCGGTTCAAGCAAAATTCAGTTGGTCAAATTCGGATGTAGAAAGAGCCCTCTCGTGCACGGCGGGAGTATTCTCCGATTGAACACCAGCTATACGGAACAACTTGTTTTGCAACAGAAAAACACTCATGCAAAAATCCATTCCAATAAGCTGAAATATTGTTGTATGATAAGGATAATCATGTACCTTCAGGGAAGCGCCGTTGACCTGGGCATTGGCCTATTTTTGAGGCACTTTTCTTTAATACTCTCCGATTTGGGATCTCATCATTCTCGGGCAGTTATTGTTAATTGTACTTAGTTCGGGAAATTTGATTTACAAGCAGACGATTTAGGGGGAAATGGGTTGAGCCCCCAATAAAAAAGGCTCGCCTATTGGCGAACCTTGACAGCAGATCGAATCAACTTCAATTTAGCTAAAGCATCGCTTACCATTTTGTCACGCTGGGGATTGGTGCCGGGCATCGATTGCTTAACGTAATGACCGCCTGCATATCGACGAACAGCATCATCAAGACTCATCGTCTTTTTCATGATCAATCACCTCTTAGGATAAGTATATCATAATTAGTCGTTTGGCGACAGTATCATCGATAACCATGAGGCCACCACCACAGTGTTCAGCACCAATTTTTCTCATGTAGTAAGTCATGAGTCTATTATGGGTCTTGGATTTAAATGCAACGGCACCTTCAAGCCTAAGATCCATGCTGCGTTTGCAAGCGAATGCTAACAAATGTTCACCTATTAGATCAAACACCTTACGACCATAAGGTATGCTTTCAATAAGATGAACCCAAACATGATCCGCCCTAGGCTCAAGAGCTATTACCCCTTGTATCTCATCATTGCCACGGACAACCATCTTATATACTTCAACACCACGATGGCGAAAATATACTGTCCAATCGAACGCTTTGATCCAATCCTGCATCTGGTCTTTTATGTCATATGGCTGCAACGCAAGAAACGAAACAGGATATTTCTCCCCGCTCTGGATATGTAGTAACACGCATCCACCTCCCGCTATATAGATTAACATATATGGATTATTCTGTCCGCCAGCTCGTCGTTTGTTTTGCTTGTTCCAAGCATCTTCAGCTTCGCTCCTTCAGTGGGAATTTCTTTTCGAACGAGTTATAACAAAGCACCCGATGTATCAAAAATAACATCCCTCTCGATTATTTTCCTCTGCCCTATCCGGCAGATCCCGCAGCCTCCCCATCCTAGACGATGCTTAATCTTTGGCGGAGATCTGGACGGACCGCTCTTGTCCGGATTGGAGTCGCCTAAAACAATCAGGGCAGGAGAAATCCGTGACCGTGCAAAGCAGCCGAGCCGGAGCGCTTTATATGCTCCTGTTTTGGTGGCCTCCATGGATTTAGAAGCGATGCAAACCCGTGTGGCGCAAGGAAAATGAAAACGTTGGCCGATAAGCGCAAAGACTCCGTTGACCGTTTTCGCCGATTGGTCGGAACCCGGAGGCGTTGTATCCTGTGAAATCAAACAGGTAGATCACCTTGCTGCCTTCCGGGGAGGTGGCAAAAATGCAAGCCTTGCTCATTCGAACAAGATACGGAGCCCCGAAGGGCCCTGTTCCGGTGGATGTGAAAATCGCCGACAGCGCGGGGAACGAAAAAACGGTGACGATAATGATCGTGATCCGCCTTCTCCACTCAACCACAAAAAGCCGGCCAGCGCCCTTTGTCGGGACGCCAGCCGGCTTCTTCATTGACGGGAACTTGCTTCAGCAGGTGTAAAGCTCGGAATTATTGAGCGGTTCTCCGGCTGACAAACCACCAGCCGCCGCCCAGAAAAACAACGCTCAGTAGGAGGGCCAGCCCCACTCCTACAACAAGCGAATCATTGAACAACAGCGTGAGGAAAAAGTCCCCCACATGGGGCCGGAGCGACGGGACGGAGGTGCCGACGGAAATCCCTGCGATCAGGAGCACCCACAATACCCAACCCAACGCATGCTGCAGTCCGGCGAACAGCAGGGTAAGCAGCGAGAGCAGCAGAAGATAGGCCGCAAATTGATAAAGCAGCATCCCCGCATCGCCGAACTGCTCCCAATGGAAAACTTCCATGAGATTGATTACGCCCTGATAATCGCGTATAAATTGTATGTCCACTTTCAGCCATACCGTATTCAGAAGAGCCATCGCCGCAGCCCACACCACGTAAACCGAAAGGACGGCGAGATAAAACTCGCTTCGTTTGGCACCCAAGTGAATGGCCTTTTTGAAAAAGCCCAACTGCAGGACAATGCCGATAAAAAACAGGACGAGCAGAAGAAGATTACCAAGCGAGATCTGGGTATTATCACTGTTTTCGATCGACACGCTGACGATAAAATTAACCACTCCCGAAACCACCAGTGCGCCTATCGTAATCAAAATATACAACCGAAGCTGAAGCCAGGACGCTTTCCAGAGAGCCTTGTATTTAGCCAACGTACTCGCCCCTTTCGATCAGGTATGCAAAAAATTTCTGCAGCGGCAACCCTTCAACGGCAATGCCGGCTCGTTCGGCCCGTGCCCGGTCTTCGGGCCCCAGGGTGTCGTAGACCGCTGCCAGCGAACCGTTGCCGTAGCCTTCCCGGTACAAAATCCGCTTGCCGGCCAGATAGGGCTCCAGCGCATCGTTCGGACCGCGAAGCAGATAGGATTTGGCCCGGATTGCCTCCACTTCCTCCTGCAGCAGAATGCTGCCTTCTTCAATGATCGAAACGATCTCCACCACCGGCGCGATCTCGTCGATGAGATGCGTGGACAGCAGGATCGTGCGCGGCTGCTCCGCATAGTCCTCCAGCAGCACCCGGTAAAACCGTTCGCGCATCAGCACGTCCAGCCCCAGCACCGGCTCATCAAAAACGGTGAGCGGCGCACGGCTTGCGATGCCGATAATGTTGCCGACCATCGATTCCATGCCGCGCGACAGCTGGCGGATTTTTTTATGCGGCGCAAGCTTGAAGGTTTTGAGCAGTTCATTGGCCGTTTCCCAATCCCAGCCGGGGTAAAACGCGGACGCCAACCGCAGTGTCTCCAAGACTGTGGCGTTGCGGAAAAAAGCGTTCTTCTCCCGGACATAACACATGCCGGCCGGGGACTCGCCGCGTCCCAGTCTGCGGCCGTTGTACGCAATGCTCCCCGAATCGGCGAACAAGCCGCCGGCGATCAAATTGAGGAGCGTGGTCTTGCCCGCCCCGTTGCGCCCAAGAAGACCGTAAAGGGTATTCTCCTCCAGCTTCAGGTCCAAACTGCGGACCGCTTCGTGTTTCCCGTAGCTTTTGTTCAGGTTTGCGCATTCCAATACCGTTGCCATTCGTTCATCCCCTTTTTCCGCGGCGCAGCATCTCCATGATGTCGTCCACCGTTAATTCCAGTTTCTCGGCCTCCGTCAGCAGCTTGACCACAAGCTCGTCATAAAACCGTTCCCTGCGCTTCTCCAAAATTCGATTTCTTGCCCCCTTCGCAACGTACATGCCCAAGCCTCTCTTCTTGTACACAATCCCCTCGTTTACCAACAGGGCCATCCCCTTCACCACCGTCGCCGGATTGATCTCAAAAAGCTTGGAAAACTGGGCGGTGGACATAATTTGATCTTCCTCCGAGTAGGTGCCGTTCAGAATGTCGTCTTCAACCAACTCGGCCACTTGCTGAAAAATCGGCTTTCCGTCATCAAACGGCAGTCCCACCTCAATCACCCTATCGGTATGTTAGTCATGTAACATACTATAATGGTCCACACTCTCCTTGTCAATATATAAAAAACCGGAGCGGGTCCGCTCCGGTAAAGGCATTGCTCAGTAATGCTTTGCATCGTCATTTTAACCTTGCTTGTTTGCCCTGCTTGCCTTGTTTGCATTGTTTTGCTTAGCTTTTCTTTGCCATGGTATCCAACAAGAATGCTTTGAAACAATCAGGCTTTTGAAGGGCGTGGCTCTTCCCGCGGGAGCCAAACGGTAAAAGCGGCCCCGCTGCCCGGACGGCTTTCCACGTCTACCGTTCCCTGGCAAAGCTCCGCCACCTTCTTGACGATGGCCAGTCCGAGGCCGTTTCCTTCGCCGGTCCGGGAAGGCTCCTCCTGATAAAAGGCCTCGAAAATACGGCTTTTTGCCTCTTCCGCTATGCCCGGCCCCTGATCGGTGATCCGTACGCGGATTCCGGCATCGCCGCTTTCCAAAACGACGCCGATCACGCCGCCTGCCGGGGAAAACTTGACGGCATTGCCGAGCAAATTGATCCATATCTGCTGCATCAATTCCTCCGGTCCGGTATAGAAAACCTCGGGAAGCTCCAGATCAAAATCGATTTCCTTCTCGGCCCATTCATTTTCCAAGAGGAGAATCGATTTGCGAAGCTGCTCGTCCAGTTGGAACGTCGACGCCCCTTCGGGAATGGACTGGTTCTCCAGCCGCGAAAGGCGGAGAATATTATCGGTCAGCCGGCTCAACCGGTCCGTCTCTTCAATGATCACGTCGGTGTATTCCTCAAAATCGGCTGGAGAGAGCGTTTTGGACTTGAGTAAACGGGTAAACCCCTGAATGGAGGAAATCGGCGTCTTGAATTCATGCGAAACGCTGCTGACAAAATCCTTCCGCAAATATTCGTTGCGGTTCAGCTCCGCCGCCATCAAATTAAAATGATGGGTCAAACGGCCGATTTCGTCCCGGCTCCGGTTTTTCACCCGCACGTCGAAATTGCCTTTTGCCACCTCTTGAGCCGCCTGGGTCAGTTTCTTGACGGGCCGGGTAATCCGGTTGACGGCAAAAAGCATCATCAGCGCCCCCAGTCCCGCGCAGATCCCCAGCGTCATGACCACCAGATTGCTCAAGGCGCGGTTAACGGGACCCGTGAAGGAGTCCAAAAGCACATACTGTCCGCGAAGCTTGACCAGCACGGCCGGAACCACCGAGCGCTTGCCTTTCGCCTTTTCGACCAGCACGCTCTCGCCAGCCTCCAGCTTCATTTCCTCCTCGCCGCCGATTACCGCCGGAATCTGCTCCAGGCGGTCGTATATCCCCGGCGTATAAGACGATTTGGAGTGCAGCGAAACAAGCTCCTCAAGACTTAAGTCGGTTTTGTCCGTCAGCAATTGGAGGGAATGGGCTTTGGTCAGCAGGCCCGACTCGATATCCCGCAAAATATGGCTGAAGTAAAAGTTGACGACAATGTGAAAGGAAAACAGGCAGGACGCCAGCAAAATGCCGATAAAAATCAGCACAAATTTCAGGCGGATGGATTTCAGGCCGAAGGTTTTCATCCCGGTTCCCGCTTTTCCGCTTTATAGCCCAGATTCCGTACCGTCACAATCCGGAACTCCTCCAGCCCGTCAATTTTTTCGCGCAGCCGTTTGATGTGCACGTCCACCGTTCGCTCCTCCGCCTCCGAATCCGGCCCCCAAATTTCATCCATCAGCTGCCGGCGGGTGAAAATTTTTTTGGGATAGCTGAGCAGCTTGAACAAAAGATAAAATTCCTTCTTCGGAAGCTCCAGCGTCGTATCGGGGGTGATGAGCGAAAGCGAATCGTAATCGAGCGTTACCCTGCCGATGCTGAGCCGGCGTTCGGCCGTGATCTGGGCTCTCCGGAGCAAGGCCGCCACGCGAAGCAGCATTTCGTTCATGTCCACCGGCTTCACCATATAATCGTCGGTTCCCGCGCCAAAGCCTCTTTTTTTGTCCTCAAACGTTTCCTTCGCCGTCACCATAAGAATCGGAAATTGAAAGCGCGACTCCCTCAGCAGACTTGTCAGTTCATAACCGTCCATTCCCGGCATCATAATATCGCTGATCATCAGGTCGATGTGGCGGCTTTCCAATAACGAAAGCGCCTCTTGGCCTCCGCCCGCCTGGAGCACGGAATAGCCGTCGCCCGTAAGATAGGCGGTCATCAGCTTGCGAAGGTTTTTGTCGTCTTCCACGAGCAGAATGGTGTTCATCTTGCGCCTCCCGGGATTCCTTTGCAGTCAGTATACCATGCGCAGATGAACCCAGGATGAACATTAAAGGGAATGGATTACTTCGACGATTCCCGTCCGTTTGATCCGTTTGAGCGGCCCGATGACGGACAAGAAGGTGACACAGACGGCGGCAGCCAAAAGGAGCAGCAGCTGGTCGGCCGGAACGGACCAGGGGATCGCAAAGCTTGACAGCATACCGGTGATCATCGCTTTTTGCAGCATCACCCCGGCAATCGATCCGATCACAAATCCGGCAAACACATACGTCGCCGCTTCTGTGACGACCATCCGGCTCAGCTGTCCGCCGGACATGCCGACCGCCCGCAGCACGCCGATGTAATTTTGCTTGGCGATGACGCTGGTGTTCATCGTGTTGGCGATGTTCAGGATACTGATCAGCGCGATCACCGCCACAAACCCGTAAATAAAGACCGCCGCCGTCAGAAACGTCTGATTGGCCTCATCGTTGGCCTGCCTCGCGTCCAGAAAGGAGAGCTTTTCCGAAGCAGCCATCTGCTTGACCGTCTGAATGGCCCGCTCTTCTCCTTTGCCCGTCAGGTGCAGATTGACCGTCTGATAATTCTGCTCACCGGCCAGTTTTGCAAACATCGTTTCGGTTGTCACGAATGCGGTCAGGTTCGGATTCGGGTCGTTGAACGGCACTGTACGGAGAATCCCCGCAATTTGGACCGTCCGGGCCCCGTTCGCCGTATGGATTATCACCGGATCGCCCAGCTCGAACTCAGCGGTTCCCACCGTGCGGTTGGACCGCGGACTTTTGGCGATGGCAATCACGCCGTTGCTCCCGTTTAATTCCTCTTCGGATAAAGTGCCTTTTAGCAGGTCCGTTTCAGCCCAATTCAGCTGATTCCGGTCATAGGAAATGAGCAGCGATTTCTCGCCGGGAACAAACGTGCCGTCTGAACCGGTTTGAAGCTCGCCCGCTTGGCCGCGATACCAGTCCGTCAGGCGATCGGCGGAAAAGGAAACGTCCAGATGAGCGACTTTTCGGCCGTAAACCCGTTTCACCCCTTCCGTACCGCGCAGCTTTTCCACCAGGCCGTCGTCTATTCCACCGTTTGCCGCAAGAGTGACATCGGGGGAATACGGTTTTGTTGTTTTCAGGGAGGCATGGAGAAAATCCACAAACACCTGAAAGCCGAGAAACAGGACAATGCTGATCGCGACGGAGCAGGACATCAAAAGCAGGCTTTTCTTTTTCGAAACGGCGCTGCCGATGCCCATGGCAAGCTCGATGCGCAGCCATTTGGCAAGCAGGCCGCGCTTTTTTTTCTTCGTCGGAGCCGCATCGCGCTGGCCTGTAACGGCTACGATCGGCGGGATGCCGGCCGCCTTTCGCGCAGGGAGCAACGAAGCGGCAAAAACCGTCAGAAACCCGATAACGGCACCGGCGGCGATTCCCGCCGCGCTGAAACGAAACAGCGGAATCTCGCCGAACAATTCCCGGTTGTTGTATTTCAGAATGGCCGCACACAGAACCGCCAGGCCCATGCCTGCGAGCAGCCCCAGCGGAATGGCGCGCACGGCAATCAAGCGGCCTTCCTGCCGGACCAGCCGGCGGATCTGGTCCCGGGAGGCGCCGATACAGCGGAGCAGCCCGAAATGCTTGACGCGGTCCATGACGGATATGTGGAACGTGTTGTAGATCATGACGATCCCGGCGACCAGCACGATGGTAAACAAGATCGCGCCAACGGTATAGAGACTCGTCACCATGTCGGATTCGCCCTGGCCGATCACAGCCAGCAGTTTGCCGTTTGTTCCGAGACGCAGCTCCGGGATGGAAAGCGCGGCCTGAAGGTCCTGCCGCAGCTTGGCAACGGCGACCCCGTCCTTCGCCTGAATCAGGAATAGGCTTGCTTTTTCCGCCGGAACGGATAATGCCTCCTGCATGGACAGGAGAGCGACGGGAATCCCGGCTTGTTTGGTGTTCGCCTGGTCATTTATTATGCCGCTGACGGTGTAGTCTTTTTCGTCTAGCCCCGGAAGGGCCAGCCGAATGGTGTCTCCCGTCCCGGCGTTCAGGTATAGCCGCTCGGAGGCCCATTTCTCAATGATCACTTCGCCGGGCTGGTCCGGATAGGAGCCTTCTTCCAGCCGCATGTTCATGTCGGGCGCGAAATTCTCGTCCACGGCAAGCAGCTGGACCGTTCTGCTATTTGCCGCTCCGGCTGAAGCAAACTGAACCCAGCGGCCGGCGTTTTTCACTTCAATTCGGGCCGAGATGGCGTTTCGCTCCGCATCGGACGCTTCGTTCAGCGTCAAATGGTAGTTTCCCGTATCGCGGATCATCTGCGTTTTCTCGAAAACCAGGAACGTCTCCAGCATCGAGAAAATGCCGGTCACAAGCGCTACGGCAAGCGCCACGCTGAAGACGGCGAGCCTTGTCTTTTTCCGGTGTACGTTCATGTACCGCGTGGTCAAGCTACGATAGCTCTTCATCATGACCGTTCGCCCCCCAATTCGGTCACGACGCCGTCCTGAACATTCAGCACCCGGTCCGCATAAGACGCGTACTCCGGGTTATGCGTGATCATGATCAAGGTCTGATTGAAGCGCTCCACCGATAGCTTGAGAAGGTTGATGACCTCCCGGCTGTTGCGGCTGTCCAGGTTGCCTGTCGGCTCGTCCGCCAGGATGACGGCCGGCCTGGAGGCCAGCGCCCGGCCGATGGCCACGCGCTGCTGCTGCCCGCCGGAAAGCTGATTCGGCAGATGATGCTTGCGTTCCTCCAGTCCGAGGACGTCCAACAGGTTGTCCAAATGCCGTTTGTCCGGCTTTTGGTAATCCAGTAAAATCGGCAGGCAGATATTCTCTTCCACATTCAGCTCCGGCACGAGATTAAACGCCTGAAAAATAAAACCGATGTTGCGCCGCCGAAAGATGGACAGCTCCTTTTCCTTCATAGCATAAAGATCGCGGCCGTCCAAAAACACTTTTCCCGATGTCGGCAGGTCAAGCGCGCCCAGCAGGTTCAGCAAGGTGCTTTTTCCTGAGCCGGACGGCCCGATGATGGAAACAAACTCTCCTTTGCTTACTGTAAAAGACGCATCCTTTAGCGCCTCCACCTTGGCTTCTTTGTGGCCGTAGCTTTTATGCAAATGCTCCACTCGCAATAATTCCATTACGTTTTCCTCCCAGCGTCTGCTCCGCCCTTTTGCCGCAGTATACCAGCCCGAGCTTACGGGACGGTGAAAGCGCGCTTACAATTCTGTAAGCTTGGGCAGCCGGAAGGTAAAGCAGGCGCCTTCTCCCCTTCGGCTTTCGGCCGACAGGTGCCCGCCGTGCAGGCCCGCTATGGTTTGGGCAAGCGCCAGCCCGATTCCCGCCCCCTGCTTCTGCTGCGAGAACCGGCTGCGATAAAATGGCTTGAACACCTGATGAATGTCTTCCGGCGCAATGCCTTCTCCATCGTCCCGCACGGCAAGGTAGACCAGAAGCGGCGTCTCGGTTAACCGGACCTCGATATTCCCCCCGCGGCTCGTATGGTCCACCGCATTTTTGATCACGTTGCTGACAGCCTCCAAAAGCCATTCCGGGTCGCACTCGTATTCCAGGCTCTCGTCTCCGGTCACGACCAGCTTTTTCCCCTCTTGCCGGATTCGGGTCTCAAAGCTGGCGGCCGCCTGCAGGACAAGCGTTTCCAGCGAATGTTTCTTTTTGCGCAGCTCAATAAAGCCGGCATCCAGTTTGGCCAGCTTCAGCAAATTGGCGACAAGCGACTCGATGCGCTTCTGCTCGTTTTCGCTCTTGACCAAAAAACGGCCGATGACGTCGGGATTCGTGGGTTCGTTTTTCATGATGTCGGTATACAAAATCAAAGCCGCCAACGGCGTCTTCAGTTGATGGGAGATGTTTGCAATCAGGTCCTTCAGAAAAACGCGGCTTTGTTTTTCTTTCTCGATGTGCGTTTGCAGGGAGGCGGCAAGCTGGTTGACGGCCGACGCCAGGCGGGAAAGACAGTCTTCGCCTTCATCCTCCAAGCGGGTTTGGCCGCTGCCCGTCCGAATCGCCTGCACCTGCGTCTGGAGCCGGTCCAGCCTCCGGTTATGGGACTTCCAAGCCCGCCAGGCAAGCCAGACGGCGGTTGCGCCAAGAAGCACCGCCGCCGCGAGCCGCCCGAATGCGTCGGAACGCGACAACGCGCGTGCGTCCGGCACAAAATCCAGCCTGGCGCCGGTACCGTACCCGTAAGGGCGGAGAAGCGCCTCCCCGCGTTTCCGGTCCAACTCCGTCTTCTCGTTTGTAAACACGGCGGGCAGTTCCCCGGCAAGCTCCGGGTACCGCTCCTGCAAGACGCCCGCCAGCCGGAAATCATGCTCGACAATCACCCGCTTGAGCGCTTGCGCTTGCTGGTAACTCATCACTTGCGACACAATCAGCCCTAAGATGAAAAGCAGCAGGATACCGGCGATTCCCCGCTTTGCTTCCGGATTTCTCAGCGTGTCCATGTTTCATCTCCCTGCCGGTCAGCGTTCCAGCGATACCCCATTCCCCGGACCGTGGTTAGAAAAACGGGGTGCTTCGGGTCGTCCTCCAGCTTGTCGCGCAGCCGGCTGACGTACACGGCAAGCGTGTTGTCGTCGATATAGCTTTCGCGGCTGTCCCAGAGCTTTTGCATCAGCTGCTCCTTGGAGAGCAGGATGCCGGGGTTTTGCATAAACGCGCACAGCAAGCGGTATTCGGCGCCCGTCAAATCAAGCTCGGCTCCTTCCTTCCATACGCGGCCTTCCAGCAGCTTGACCGTAACCCCGTTCCCGCTCAGCTCGGAGTCCCGTTCGTTCAGCGTCCCCGCTCTCCTTAACGCGGCGTTGATCCGCGAAATCAGCTCATTCAGCCGAAACGGCTTCGTAATGTAATCGTCTCCGCCCAAGTCCAGCCCCATGACCACCTGCACTTCTTCATCTGAAGCGGTCAAAAACACAATCGGGATTTTGGAGCTTTTTCGAACCGTCCGGCAAAAATCGTAGCCGCTGCCGTCGGGAAGCATAACGTCGAGCAGCAAAAGATCAAAATGCTCCGACCGGAAGCGTTCCGCGGCTTCCCGTACCGTCCGCGCTCCCGTTACTTCAAACCCGTGGCGGGTCAGCGAAAACTCCAGCCCTTCGATCAAGCTTAAATCGTCTTCCACCATCAGCAGCTTCGGCATTGTTTTCCTCCGATGTCCTTTTCCGGTTAATTCCTCTGTTTTTGATTATACCAAAAAGACGCCCTCCGCAAGGAAGACGTCTTTTTGGTCGATGCTGCGAATCAGGACAAGCGGGAGCTGTAATCCTCGTAGCCGAACTGGCGGACGACCTTGATCCCGTCTTTCTCGTTGTAGGTCGCGATGGACGGCAGATTGACACCGTTAAACATGTGGTTTTTGACCATCGTGTAGTGGGCCATATCCGTGAAAACAACCTTGTCGCCAGGCTTCAGCGGCTCCGGGAAGGAGTAATCGCCGATCACGTCGCCGGCCAGGCAGGTCATGCCGCCCAAGCGGTAGGTGTGCGGATTTTCGCCCGGATTTCCGGCTTCGATAATCCCCGGCCGGTACGGCATTTCCAGGACGTCCGGCATGTGGCACGTAGCCGAGGTGTCGAGAATCGCGATCGGCATGCCGTTGTGGACGATATCGAGCACGGTCGTCACCAGATAACCGGTGTTGAGCGCGATGGCCTCGCCCGGCTCCAGGTAAATCTCAACGTTGTAGGTTTCCTTCAGATGGTTGATGACCTTGACCAGCTTGTCGAGGTCGTAATCCGGACGGGTAATGTGATGGCCTCCGCCCAGATTCAGCCATTTCATCTTGTGCAGGTATTCGCCGAACTTCTCTTCGACCTTCTCGACGACGCGCTCCAGGGTATCGGAGTTTTGCTCGCACAAGGTATGGAAGTGCAGACCGTCGATGCCCTCCAGCTCTTCCGCCCGGAAGTTGGCCAGCGTGACGCCGAGGCGCGAGTTGGTGTAGCAGGGATCGTAAAGCGGCGTCTCGATTTCCGAATACTCGGGGTTTACCCGAATGCCGCATTCGATCGGTTTCGGATTCGCTTTTACGCGGTCCTTGAACTTGTTCCATTGGTCGAACGAGTTGAACACAATGTGATCGCTGTAGGCCATGATCTCGTCAAACTCGCGGTCCGCATAAGCGGGTGCATAAGCATGCACTTCTTTGCCCATTTTCTCGTACCCGAGACGGGCTTCGAACAGCGAGCTGGACGTGACGCCATACAGGTATTTGCCAACCAGCGGAAAGACGGAGAACATCGAGAAACCTTTCAGGGCCAGCAAAATTTTGGCGCCGGTCCGTTCCTGCACCGAATTCAGCACCTGCAGGTTTTTCTCCAGAAGACGTTCATCCACGATGTAGCAGGGCGACGGCAGCGCGGCAAAATCGATGTCCCGGCTCATTTACTTCACCTCGTCCAGCAGAACGGGCGAGAAGTCTTCCTTCCAGGGAAGCCCCTGCTTGTTCAGCTCTTCCATGAACGGGTCCGGATCAAACTCTTCCACGTTGTAAACGCCCGGCTTGTTCCAGATCCCTTTCAGGATCATCATGGCGCCGATCATCGCGGGTACGCCGGTCGTATAGGAAATCGCCTGCGAACCGACCTCGGCATAGCACTCCTGGTGGTCGCAAACGTTGTACACATAATAGGTCTTCGGCTTGCCGTCCTTGACGCCCTGGATAATGCAGCCGATATTCGTTTTGCCTTTCGTTCTCGGTCCGAGCGATGCCGGATCGGGCAAAACGGCTTGCAGGAATTGGAGCGGAATAATTTCCTTGCCCTCGAATTGAATCGGCTCGATCGAGGTCATGCCGACATTCTGAAGCACGCGCAGGTGGTTCAGGTAGTTGTCGGAGAAGGTCATCCAGAAGCGGATGCGCTTCACGCCCTTGATGTTGACGGCGAGGGATTCCAGCTCCTCGTGGTACAGCAGGTAAATATTTTTCGGGCCGATTTCCGGAAGATCGTACACTTTCTTCTCGGACAGCGGCGGCGTTTCAATCCATTCGCCATTCTCGTAGTAGCGTCCGTTCGCCGTAATTTCGCGGATGTTGATCTCCGGATTGAAATTGGTGGCAAACGGGTAACCGTGATCGCCGGCGTTGGCGTCGACGATGTCAATCGTATGAATCTCATCAAAATGATGCTTCTGGGCGTAAGCCGTAAACACACCCGTTACCCCAGGATCAAAGCCGCTCCCGAGGAGCGCGGTTATGCCCGCTTTTTCGAACTTTTCCCGGTAAGCCCATTGCCACTTGTATTCGAACTTCGGCGTATCCGGCGGTTCGTAGTTGGCGGTATCCACGTAATGCACGCCCGTCGCCAGGCAGGCATCCATAATGGTCAAGTCCTGATAAGGGAGCGCGACATTAATCACGACATCCGGTCCGAAGCTTTTGATCAGGTCAATGACCTCATCCGTATTGTCAGCGTTAAGCTGAGCCGTCTGGATCTTCGTACGGCCTCCGTCCAATTTATTTTTGAGGGCTTCGCATTTCGCAAGCGTACGGCTTGCAATGCAAATCTCCTCGAAAACATCCGGATTCTGGCAACATTTGTGGACCACGACACTGGACACACCGCCAGCTCCAATAATCAAAGCTTTTCCCAAAATTGCATAACCTCCAAGTCCTGTCAGGATTTTTTGCAGACAAGCATGATTATACTGAAAAGTCCGCGAAATATCAAATAAATCGTAAAAAAAAGGCGCCAGCTGTAAATAATACGAGAATTCTTCATGAATTCTCCATATCCCGTTAATATCCTTCATAATCCGCCGTTTTTGACGGTTTCGGCCCCCTACATCCCCCTAGCGGACCCCAGCGCTCCGTTGCTGGTCAAGCGTCCCGTTTGCTCGCCCTAGGCGCCGCTTTCTTTAATTGAAGAAGGCCCCCGGGGCGGAGAGTTCAGCCGACAGAGCCGAAAAAGACAGGATCAATAAATCCGGATTCGTTCTTCGCGGTCCGTTGCGCTTTTCACCTTTTTGACGGTGTGGATGATTCCTCCATGCGTCCAGACATCCTCGGTCAGGCCTTGCACGGCTCCAGGGTACACGGCTGCCGTCCCGTCCTGCGTCAGGAAGCGGTAATTCCCCCAAACGGCGTAAGAAGTATACGGCACGGTGAATTTCCCTGTACGGGTTTTCGGCATGGCGATGGAGGTTACGCGTTTGACGGAAATGCCAGCCGCTTTGATTCCGCCGAACTTGGCAACGTAAATTTTTTTATGATTGACCTGAAAGGTAATCGCCAGGTCGCCGTCGGACACTTTGTAATATGCTTTGCAGCCTCTAATGGGAACACCGGGTTTGCAGATTTCAGAAAAATCATAGTAGAACGCCTGCTCCCGCTTCCCTTCTCCTTCGGCAAGCCCATGCTTCGGCACCGCGCGAAAAAACGGAAACCATCCCGTTCCCTGGGTTCCGCTGTACGTGGCGAAGCCCGCTTCCGCAATACCGCTGCCGTTCTGGTCGAAGCCGGTGTACAGGTAAGCGGCCTCCCCGTTGGCCGCGCCTTTCCCGGCGGCGTACGCCGGCAGAATAATCTCGTCCGCGGCCGCTCCCGTGTAGGTAAGCCCGGGCTTGCTTGCCGGGGAAGCGAACCGGTGGAAGGCGCCGGTGCTCCAGCCGTTTGGCGCCGCCTTTTGCGCAAGTGCAGCGGATAAAACGGGACTTGTCCCGGAGGGCGGCTTAACGGCTTGGGGTGCAGGCTCGGGACTGCCCTGCGGGGCAGTTATACCGGGATCGCCGCCGATATGGCCGTTCGATTTGCGGACCGTCCGTCCGAAACGGCTCCGCACCTCCCCCTCATTGGAGCTGAAGGCCGAAACCAGATCGCCGCTGCCGTCAAAGCTTAGCAGGATCACCTCGGCCCGGCTCAGGTTGTTCAGGTCGGCTGCTCGGCGGGCTTCAAGCGCCGGGTTCTTCTCCGCCGTTGAAACGTACCGCTCCTTTAGTTGAAAGGACGTCTTCCCAATGCGCGAAACAGGGAGGTTTTCTTCCACCTCCTGCCGGACGGCTTCCCGGCGGATAAAATCATATTCTTCTTTTGCCGGCGCAGCGGTTCGGTCCTTCGCCGTGGCGGGTCCCGGACCGGCGGCCATGGCAACCAAAGCCGCCATGATGCACGCGGCCGTTGTTTTACGCAAGCGGTTGTCCTCCTTTTTAATGTGAAGAAAACGAAACTGTTCTCATTTCTTCCTATAATATAGACTCTCTTTTCACGTTCGGTTTTTCTTAACGCGTCTAGCGCCTCATCCACGAAGGTTGTTTCCTCTTGGACATCCCCGTGCTTCGCTCATCTTTCCTTTTGCATCTGTTCTCTTGGTAAAAAGGCGTGCGCATGGGGGAACAAGCGAACGATGACGGGGAATGGCGATGCAAATTCAATAGGTGCAAAGCGATTCTTATTTCCAATGCCTATCAGCTTCTATCTCGAAATAACAACATATACGCACTTAATTCCGAGGAAAGGAGCGATAAACGGAGAAAATCGAAGAAATAATTGCTTCTGCGTATCTATTTGATTGAAAATAGCGAATAACAGTGCAATTAGATGCTTTTTTACACTTCCTGTTCGTTCCTCACCGTATGCAAAAACCTCTGAATGTTGGAAATCCGGTTACACCGCTCTTTCATTCGATTTTCTAACATTATGACAAAGATGAATAAGCTCCGACAAGACGTTTCGAGGATCTTCCTTCTTTTTCGACAAATTGTTCAGAATTTGTTCAGAGGCATTTATTAGAATAGGAGAGGACTAAATTTTGCAGAGGAGTGAATAACATCATGAAACGAAAGAAAGGTTTGCTGCTGCTGTTGGCTTTCTTGCTGACTTTCGCCAGCGGAACCTCCCTGCCGCTCATCGGTGCGGGGAAAGCGGAGGCGGATTCGGCCGCCGATTGGTACGAGCTTTCGCACAACGGTTTAAGCAAAAACGCCAGTCAAGCCCAAATTGAAGTTTTTGGTGACACCGTTTATGTTGCTTACGTCGACCACAACAACGGCGATAAGGCAACGGTTATGGTAAAAAACGGAACATCCTCCGACTGGTCGCTTTTGGGCGGTACAACCGTATCGGAAGGTCCGGCCGGTTCTTTTGCGTTTGCAATTAACCAGAATGAGATTTACGCCGCGTACCAGGATCTTGATAACGGGGGAAACCTCGTTGTAAAAAATTTTGTCGGCGGGAGTTGGCTGGACACGAGTTTCGGGCTGAGTGCCGGCTCCGTTTCCGCCATTGATCTGAAGGTTTTTAAAATGTACTCCATCCAATATCCGGTTGTTGTATTCAACAGCAGTTCGTATGACAACATGACGGTTGCGATGAACCGGAGCGGGAGTTGGAAGGAAGTGGGCGATCCTATCCTCGTCACGAGCAGCTTTGATGGAGCGATTCGGCATGATCTTGCCCTCAACATTGGTTCCGATCCACAAGTGCTTATTGAAACAAATGAGGGATCGGAGATTTATTATTTCGACTCCTCGGAGAACGGCGGTTGGATTCGAGTTCCCTTTCCACAAACAAACGGCTCCATGGATCTTGACTATCAGAATGATATAAAGCTTGCTTACAGCGACAATGAAAATCACGAAATTTATGTCTCCCGTTTTGATCGCGACACTTCTACCTGGTTGACCTTTGGCGGTGAAGAGTCCGTTTCCGGCATTCCTGCTTATATGCCAAAAATCACCATGTCCGGATCCGGCACCAAGCCTTTTGTTTCGTATATAGAGGAAGCCACAAATGAAATTAAGGTAAAGCAGCTTAATACGGCAACCCAACAATGGAACGCAACCGGCAGTTCCATGATCGGTCGGGTAGATCCCGCTAACCCCGATTATTCGTTGTACGTAGAAGTCGTATCTGGTAATCCTCATCCTTACGTTGCTTACATTGATCAGCAGCATGCACTGCATGTAGTCAGGTACTATGAAGCCATTCCGGCTCCGATGTTAACTGCGGATGAAACGGATAATGTAGAAGGAAATGAAATCACCCTTGGGTATAACAGTAACAGTTCATGGAAAAGTCAAATTTTCGAAATCACCGTAAACGGAACTCCTGTGCTTTTAACTGACGTAAACTTAGGGGATTCGGAAATCTCTTTTAACCCCGGGCTCTTAAGAGCCGGTCCAAATGTAATTGTCATAAAATCTAATGGGTACACCAATGCCCAGCTTACACAAACGGTAACATCAAATTTACTCACGCCACCCGTACTGAACGCGGACACCACCGCCAATCACACGGCTGCTTCTATTGAACTGACGTTTACTGATGACGCGGCATGGCGAGAGGCGTTCACCGGCGTAATGGTTAATGGCAGCCCGCTTCAAACTGACTCTTATACGTTTGAAGCCGGTAAACTGACCATTCATGCAGGCATCCTGCCGCAAGGGCTTAACACAATTACGGTCCAGGCAACCGGCTACAGCGACGCGGTTGTGAACCAAAACGTCTATGTGCCCAGCACCAACGTCAAGCTGGAAGCCCTTTTTCTCGGCACTGAGCCGCTGATGCTGGAACCGGATAAAACCGAATACACTGCCTCGGTTCCTTACCCCGTGGATTCGATTACCGTAACACCGCATGCCCCATTTTTGTTTCAAACCATTACTGTAGAGGGCAATACGGTACTTAGCGGCCATGCAAGCGACGCCATCACGCTGCCGGTCGGCATAACGGACATCACGGTTGTCGTCACCGCCGAAGACGGCATCACTACCGGTACGTATACGATTTCCGTTACCCGTGCCGGCGCGCCGGCGCCCGTATTGAATGCCGACACCACCGCCAATAATACGGCTACGC
>NZ_JCAPET010000054.1:10386-26310 GCF_059735245.1 Gorillibacterium sp. sgz306347 | reverse complement strand
GACTTTTAATCAGGGTGTCGTAGGTTCGAGTCCTACATGGCTCACCATGTTTTTCTTGTTGCTTAGCCCTCGCTTTTGTATTACAATAAGCTTCGATATGCGGTCGTGGTGGAATGGCAGACACGCTACTTTGAGGGGGTAGTGGGGGAAACCCCGTGGAGGTTCGAGTCCTCTCGACCGCACTACAAGCAATGAACGAAGAAAGCCTTGCGATGCAAGGCTTTTTTTGTTTCACATAAGGCAGTTGACAAAAATCACTCCCTGTCGTATAGTGCTGGGAAAGAAAATAATCAGGTTTTCTAGGGTTCCGCAACCTCGCACGTTGGCCTGGTCCAAGAGAAAACCCGCAGCCGGCCGGCTGTGCCACGGAAGGATAAAAGCCTGGGAGATGAACCGCTACACGCGGTTTGTTTCCCGGGCTTTTTTATTTTTTCATTCCGGTCATGCTAACAAAGAACAGGGAGGAATGGATCTTGAACAAAACATGGGCATCGGTCATTGTAGCAGCTGTTTTTGAAGTGTTTTGGGTCATTGGGCTGAAGCATGCGCAGGGCTTGTGGGAATGGGCGGGGACGGGAGTCGCCATCTTGGTCAGCTTCTATTTAATGATCCGGGCGGCCCGGTCGCTTCCCGTGGGGACGGTGTACGCGGTGTTTGTCGGGCTTGGAACCGCGGGTACGGTGATTGCCGAAATTCTTCTGTTTGATGCGGAAGTCCAGGCTCTTAAAATGATCTTGATCGGGACACTTCTGATCGGAGTAGTAGGGCTAAAACTGTTGAGCACGAAAAAAAGAGAGGAGGGCGAACGATGAGCTGGGTTTATTTGATTTTGGCCGGGGTATTCGAGATGACGGGAGTATTGCTCATTAACAAATTCAACCAGACACGCAATTGGCAGTCTCTGGCCCTGATGATAACAGGGTTTGGGCTGAGTTTCTTATTCCTTTCCTTTGCCATGAAAACCCTCCCCATGGGAACCGCCTACGCGGTATGGACGGGAATCGGGGCTTCCGGCGGCGCCATACTGGGCATGATCTTTTATAAAGAACCCCGGAGCCTGCTGCGATTGGCATGCATCGGGTTGGTGCTGGGGTCGGCCGTCGGGCTCAAGCTGGTTAGTTAAGCCGGACAGGCGGAGGCATTTCGCAAAAAAGCGGCGAAACTTAAGAAATGGACAAAACCACGAGGGGAAGCGACCAGCCGGGAGTGTGATCTCTCTCATACAATATAGTACCTTCGCGAAGGTATTTTAGAAGGGAGTGACAAGGATGCCCATTCAGTTTCTGGACTCGCGGACTTCCGAATTCAGCAACACCACGACGGGCGTCGGCATTTTGCCGGCAACCCCGACGCTGTTGTTGGGCGATATCGGACTGCAGGTGGCTGCCGTTCTCGGGACGCCGAATGCGGCAGACGTCCGGGTGGAATTGTGGGGGACGATCGGAGTGGCCGGCACGGCCGGGAACACGGTAACGCTCTTCGTGGAACGGGGAGGAACCGAAACGGCCGGAACCGGCACCATTATCTACACCGCGGTGCCTTCCCTCATCACCGGAAACAACCTGCTTACGTTCCATGCGGCCGACTTTCATCCTCCGGTTCCGGAGGCCGGTGAAATTCGCTACAAGATGTACGCGTTCAACTCCGGTGTCGGCCCCGCCATTACCCTGACAGGCCCTGTCGCCTTCAGCGGAGTTGCGCAGGCGGGAGCGTTCACAGGCGTATAAAGAACATGCTGGAGCATGGCCGCCGAGCAATCGGCGGTTTTTTTTTCGTAAAACCGCCGGGCTTTGCAGAAAGACGTCAGCCGACGAACGGCCGGTAAATCCGAAAAAGCCGCCGGGCGGGAACATCCCCACCCGGCGGCTGCCGTTACGCTCCGCCTTCCTGCTTTCGCTTGCGCAGAAGACGTTCATATTCATTTAAGACAGCGTCGAGAATTTGGCTTGCCGTGATGATCTCCGGGTCCGTAAAGTCCTTGTTTTCCGCCAGCCGCGTCAGCTCGTCTTTTAATTGTTCGATCCGCTGCTGCAGCCGCTCCAAATCCTGCTTCATCAGATTCGCCTTCCTTCTCCGGTTTTGTAGGGAAGGATGTCCATTTGCCGGAAAGGTTATTCCGAAAATGAACATTTTCTTCGAACGGCGGGCAAAATTAAGGTTAGGCTTAGGTTAATTTAAGGTTCTTTTAACCTGGCGGCGTTATTCTACTAGTAGTCCCTTTGATATAGATGTTCATTTTCTCCCCGCAGACCGAGCGGGGACTTTTTTTTGTCTTTTTTCGGCCTGTCGGCATTCCATGGCCGCTTTAGAGGCTGATGCTCGTGGCGCTGAAATGCACCGGTCCGGTGATGGAGAGAGCGCCGAGCCCGGTGAGCAGCGCGGTCAGTACATAGGTGGAAGGCCCTGTAGCGGTCGCCGTGTTGGTGTGATTGAAAGAAGTGGTGACCGGCGCGTTCAAAATGGGAAGCACACTGCCCAGCCCGACAAACGTGCTGTCCTGCGTCTCAAACAAAATGGGGCCGGCCGCGGAGCCTTGGCGTATGCGAAGCGTGAGGATGGGCTGGATTGGCGTTAGCCCGACAAGATTGGGAACCCAGCCTACCGTTGCCGCAAAATCGAGCCGGTCCGACAGAGCGTTCGCCGTGAGGTTGATGAGGGCGATGCCCACTTCGGCACCCGTGGTCAGGCCAAACGGAAGCGATCCCCCTCCGGCAGGCACCTCGTTAAACTGATAGTCCACAATGGAAGGCATGTTGAACGCATCCTTTCCTTTTAGATGGCTTGCTCTATCAGTAGATTCGGGTTGTCCGAAAAAGGTGAGGGAGGTTGACCGGGGGGAAACGCCTTTTTCCATTGGGCGGAGCCGAACGTACCGTTGATCTTGCGGCATCTGCGGAAGGGCCTCCGTCCGTACCCGTCACGAATCTGTTGTCCGCAGGAAACCCGTCAGGGCTCCGGCACCAGCAGCTGAACTTTTGTTCCGTCGGGATACGGCTCCAGCGCGTTCCCGACCCATGAGCCGGCCCCGCGGTTGTCCGGTGGGGAAACATAGCGGATGTCCGCTCCGGCTCCTCCTTCGGCGCACATGGCCATCGGCCATTCATCCCGGTCGTACCCCTTGCGGGTCGGAACGCCGCGAAGCGAAGCCTCCCGGTTCCGCTCGGCCCCCTCACGGTTGATGGTGCACACGGAGGCTTCGCCTGCGTCAATCGCGTCCCGGATGTGCCGGGCGGTTTCGGGATATCGGTCGGCCGGAAAATCAATCCGGACGACGGCGCCTCCGTCCGGTCGGGGAGAGTCGTCTAGCATGTGCCGGTAGACTGCAAAAAGAGCGGCGATTAGCACCAGCAGAAAAAGGGTCAGCAGCGGATTTGTTTTGCGGTGTTTCCGTTTTTTGGCCAAGCGAAGTTCTCCTGTGGAAAGCGCTATGAATGGCAAAAGGAACATTCCGGTAAAGCTTTATTTATTGTCCGGTATGCGGGGGGCGGCCGTCAAGACCGAAACCGGCTGAAATCACCCCCTTTCGGAAATGCTTAAGGGTTGAAGGGGGGGCCGCCATCCGCAGGACCGGCGGCTGCCGTTAGAAAGAGGGGCAAACGGGGTAAGGGTTTACTAAGAGCCGCCGGCGGGGCGGCACCGCAAAAACGCGGCGGCGCTGGATTTGCGGACATGCGCCGGGCAGCGGACACTCTCCGAAGGAGGTACCACCATGGGAAATAAACTGGCAGGCGTATTCAACAGCGAGCAGGAAGCCATCGATGCCATTCGGGCGCTTGAACGCCAGGGCATCCAACCGGAACAAATCTCCATTGTCGGAAAAGACAAAGAAGAGTTGAACGATATTTCGGAAGAGACGGGAAGCAAGGCCGAGGACGGCGCGATGAAGGGAGCCGCCACCGGCGGCATCGTGGGCGGCGCGGCGGGGCTGCTCGCCGGCATCGGCGCCCTGGCGGTCCCGGGAATCGGTCCGTTTATCGCGGCCGGCCCGGTTGTTGCCGCTCTGACAGGAGCCGCAGTAGGCGCCGGAACGGGCGGCCTGGTTGGCGGATTGATCGGCCTGGGCCTTCCGGAAGATCAGGCGCGGGAGTTCGACAAGCATGTCGAGGCCGGCAAGATTCTGGTGCTGGTGGATGAAGAAGCGGGCAATCCGGACCGGATTCGCGAGGTGCTGCGCAGTGAAGGGGCGGTTCAGGCCATAGGAGAAGGCGCTCCCCGCAGCACCGGCCCCGTCTACGAGGCGCCGAACACCCGGGATGTGAGCCGCGACCCGGATTCGGTCGGCGCAACTTACGAGCAAATCGAGTCCCATGGCTATCCCTCCGGCGGAGACGGGTACCCGGCGGCCGGAAACGGGCTCCAATACGACGGAGTAGGGACAGGAGACTTCCAGACGCGCGCCTCCTCCGGCAGCCTGGGGATCGGCAGCTTCCCGAACAACGCCTTTGGCGTCGCCCCGGCACATGATACGCGAGGCACCGGATCGCTCTATTCGGACGACGTCGACGCGAAGCCCGCGAGCGGTTACGAAGAAGGGCATGACGCGCGGGACCAGCGGTACGGTGACGACCGCGACCGTGAATACCAGGAGTCCATGGGCTCCGACGCCATGGCTGAGCAGGACAAGGAACGGCGCGAGCGCAAGGAAAACGGGCGCAAGGATTACAAATAACAGGCAGGCGGAGAGGCCCTCCCCACCCGAAGTACCGCCGGATGCGAGACCGGCGGTTTTTTGCCGTTGTCAAGGCGGCCCGCTTTCTTTAGAATAAAACAAAAAATGGGTAACGGCGAAGAAGCCGGAAAGGCGGGCATGCAGATGAACGTGCTGGTTGTGCGTCATATCTCGTTTGAAGGAATGGGAAGCATCCGGGGCTGGATGGACCGGCGCGGACACCGGGTGACGGAGGTGCTGCCGTTCGCAGGGGAGCCGATCCCCGGCATCGACTCCTTTGATTGGCTGGTGCTGATGGGCGGTCCGATGAACATTTACGAAGAGAAGGAGTACCCGTGGCTGGTGGAGGAAAAGAACCGGATCCGGCAGGCATTGGCCGCAAACAAGCGCGTTTTGGGCATCTGCCTGGGGGCCCAGCTGCTGGCGGATGCGCTGGGTGCGCCGGTCACGCGCAACCCGGTAAAGGAAATCGGCTGGTACCCGATCGAGCTTGCTCCAGCCTGGTACGAGCGATTAACCGCGGGGAGCGGCGCTTCGCTTCCGGCCGGCGGTCCGGCAGATCCCGATCCCCGGCGGGCGATGGTGTTTCATTGGCACGGCGACACGTTTGCGCGTCCGCCGGGGGCCGTGCCTCTCGCCTCTAGCGAAGCTTGCGCCAACCAAGGGTTTGTCTGGGGGGACAAGACGGTCGGCCTGCAGTTTCACCTGGAAATGATGCCGGAAGATGTCGCCCGGCTGGTTGAGCATGGAGGCGGCGAGCTGGATGAGACCGGACCGTTTATCCAAAGCCGGGAGGACATCCGGAAGGACTGCGGGCTTTATGCAAAGGATGCGGAGAGACTTTTGACCCGGCTGCTCGATGCAATGGAGGGGTAAAATATACCCGTTTTCGACAAGAGTGAATCGGAATTATCGAAAAAAATCGAGCGGCAGAGAAACTTTTGCCAATCCGGGGCGTCTATTACTTTCGTCAGCAATAGACAAGTTCTCATGAATTGGTAGAGGTGAACATGAAAAAAATCGTTGTGGCCCTCCTGTCGCTAACCGCTCTGTTTTTTATTTTTCTGCCGACGATGACGCATGCTGCAACGGAAGCCCCCATCGGCTTGTACCTGGACGGTAAGAAGCTGGAAGCAACGGTTCCGCCCTACAATGCAAGCGGCACCATCATGGTGCCGGCCAAGATCATTTCCGAAACCCTCGGGGCCAATGTAACGTGGACCTCGGCGGAGAAGAAAGTCACTGTGACCAAGGAAGAGAAGACCATCGAGGTCATTTACAAGTCCACCGTAGGGTATGTGGACGGGAACGTGGTCACGCTGCCTGTCGCTCCGGACATCAAGTCCGGCACCACGATGCTCCCGATCAAATTTGTTTCGGAGCAGTTTAACTTTGACGTCTCCTGGGACAACATCGAGAAAGCCGTTTACCTGAAGTCGGCGCCTCCGGTCGTTTCCGAGCCGGGCGGCGGGGATGCGGGCGAGGAGCCCGGCGGAACCGAAGAGCCGAGTCCTTTCACGCAGCTGCTCTCCATGAGCACGACCGAAGACGGCTTCACCCTGGAAGCGGCCGGTCCGATTACGGCCAATGTGTTTACCGTAAAAAGCCCCGACCGGCTGGTTATCGATGTTCCGGGCGCCGTCTATGCCGGCAGCATCAAGCCGGGTACGGGTATGACGGGGACCCTGCCTTCGAGCCATCCTTTGGTCAGCGGGATCCGCTACGCGGTCAATGACCCCGCTTCGTCGACCATCCGGATCGTGCTTGACACGAAAAGCGCGGTAGATTTCCAGGTGACCAGCGAAGCCGGCGCTTCGACGCTGACGGTCGCGATCAAGAAGCCGGACCCGTCCAAGAAGATTGTTGTAATTGACGCCGGACACGGCGATCATGACCCGGGCGCCAAGTCGGTTACCGGCAAAACGGAGAAAGCCTTCAACCTCGCCGTGGCCCTGAAAGTACAAGCCCTGCTCAAGAAGGAGAAGGACATCGAGGTTTACATGACGCGTTCCGACGACACCTTCGTCACGCTCGACAATCGCGCCAAATTTGCCAACGATCTGAACGCGGACGTGTTCGTGTCGATCCACGGCAACAGCTTTACGTCGAAATCGAGCGGCACGCAGACCTATTACTACAACAGCTACAGCAAAACGCTGGCGGATACGATTCACAAGTATCTGTACAAAGCCACCGGATTTGGCGACGGGAAGGTGCGCAAGGAGGACTTCCGCGTCGTCCGGAAGACGGAAATGCCCGGCGTCCTGCTGGAAGTCGGTTTCCTCTCCAACCCGAAGGAAGAGGCTGAAATGTACAAGCCTGCGTTCCAGGACAAAGTCGCGGCCGCCATCGTGGCCGGCATCAAGGAATACCTGGGCGTCAAATAGCAAGCATCGCAAAAACACCCGGCAGCCGCTGCCGGGTGTTTTTTATTTGCCGCCGTTTGGATTACTTCTGAACGCGGCTGGCCGAGTGCCGGGTCGGTCCGACAAACTCGTTCAGCGGGAATCCGCCGCGGATGGCGTTGGTGATGAACGCCTTAGCCGAACGGACGGCCTCCACGACCTCTTTGCCTTTGGCCAGCTCGGCCGTGACGGCGGCCGAGTAGGTGCAGCCCGCGCCGTGGGTATAGGAGGTTCCGATCCGGTCCGATTCGAACCACTCGAAGCTGCGGCCGTCGTACAGCAGGTCGACGGCCCGTTCGTGCTCGAGCTTGGCGCCGCCTTTGATCAGGACGTATTTGGCGCCGCGGTCGATGATGCGCTGGGCGGCGTCCATCATGTCATCCGTTGTTTTCAGCAAAGGGCGGTCCGCCATTTGCGAAGCCTCAAACAGGTTGGGCGTCACCACGTCCGCCAAAGGCAAAAGCAGCTCGCGCAGGCCGACGGCGGTTTCGGGATTCAGCACCTCGTCGGTTCCTTTGCAGACCAGCACCGGGTCAATCACGATCCGCTTCAGGTCGCGTTTCTTGATTTCCCGCGCAACCAGCTCGATCAGCTCGATCGAGCCGAGCATGCCGGTTTTCAGGGCGTCCAGGCCCACGCCGTCCAGAACGGTCTTCAGCTGCTCTTCCACCACCGGAAGCGCTACGGGATGCACCCCGTGAGCCCAGTTGTTATGCGGGTCCATGGTGACGATGACGGTCAGGACGGACATGCCGTAGACATCGTATTCCTGGAAAGTTTTCAGGTCGGCCTGAAGGCCCGCTCCGCCGCTTGTGTCCGATCCGGCTATTGTTAACGCTTTGGGTACACTCATCGCTCTTGCTCCTCACTCTAATAAAATAACGCCTCCGCTTACAGGCGGCTGCTTAACACACGGCAAAACGCTTCAAGAGCCTCACGGTCCGTTTCGTCGAAACGTCCCTTGAGCGGGCTGTCGATGTCCAGCACCCCGAGCAGCTCGCCGTCCCGCAGAAGCGGAACCACGATCTCCGAGTTGGACGCCGCGTCGCAGGCGATATGGCCGGGAAACTGGTGCACGTCCTCGACCAGTACGGTTTCACGGCGCTCGGCCGCGGTACCGCAAACGCCTTTTCCGACCGGAATGCGCACGCAGGCCGGCAAGCCCTGGAAGGGACCGAGCACAAGCTCGCCTTCCTTCAGCAAATAGAAGCCCACCCAGTTGATGTCCGGCAAAAACTGCCCCAGCAGGGCCGAGGCATTTGCCAGGTTCGCCGTTTGGTCGCTTTCGTCTTCGATCAAATGACTCAGCTGGCTGGTGACGAGCCGGTAGTTGTCGGTCCGGGTTCCCCCGTAATCCGTTTTTTGAAACATCTCTGTCCACCCCCTGTTCTCCATAATATCCGATAATTCCTGCATTGACGAGCGGGTTGGCAAAAGAAATCCGTTCCACCGGACCCCTGCCGTCTCCGGGCAGGAAAAGACCGCCCCAACCGCGGGTGCGGGCGGGACGGCCTTTTCACTGTGCCGTTATATAAGAGGGTTAAAGAATTTGCTTTTTGTCAAATCCGCTTTCATCCGTCAGCCGGTCAGGATGCCGGGGATGTGCTTGCGTCCGGCGCCACGGAGGTATCCGGGCTCAAGCTCGCGTCCGGGCTTACAGAAACGTCGGGAGCGATGCTGACATCCGGGGATGTCGTTACCGTCGGCGAGGTGCCGGTTCCCGTATCGATATCCGTGTTGTTCTCATCTTCGCCGCATGCACCCAATGCCATGGCCAACGCTGTCGAAACCGCCAAAGTGGCAAAAAATTTCTTCTTCATGTTGATCACCTTCCTGGATGTAGTTTGGCACATCTTTCATTACCCTGGGAAATGCAGGTTGACCCACTTTTCGGAAAAATGTTTCAATTTGATTACAAAATATTACGAAGCGGACGGTATTCAAACAAAGGAGGTTTGTCGAAAGATATCGGTTTTGTCCGAAGGAGAAAGTGACGATATAGGAAGAAGAATCAGACAGCGGAGGGATCAAGATGGAAAGTTTGTTGGAGCATGTGACGGCATCGCTGCCCGTTTACAAAGCGGCTTTTGGAAAAAGGGTGGTGGCGCTCGTCGCCGACAAGGAAAAAGTGCTTTGCTTTGACGGCGATCCGGCCTATGACGTGAACATTCCGGCCGGAACCCCGATCGAGAAAATGAAAGGAACGGTAACTTACAAGGCGCTGCAATCGGGGCAAATGGAGATGGAGGAACGGGGGCGCGAAGCGTTTGGCTACGCCTACTTTTCCCGTGCCGTGCCGATTGTCCAGAACGGGGAAGTGCTGGGCGTCGTCAATTTTATCGTCGAAAACGAAAAGCAGGTTCAGCTTCGCGAGGGTTCCTCCGAACTCTACGAAGTAGTTCAGGAGATGTCCGCGACGTCGGATGAACTGACGGCCTCCTCCGGCGAGGTGACCCGGCAGCTGGAGGACCTGCGGGTCCGGTCGAACCGGCTGCGCGATACGATCGGGGAAGCGGAGGCGGTACTCGATCTCGTCAAGGAAATGGCGGAGCAAAGCCAGCTTCTCGGGCTGAACGCCGCGATTGAAGCCGCGAGAGCGGCGGAGCACGGGCGCGGCTTTGGCGTCGTGGCGACGGAAATGCGCAAGATGGCGGAAAACAGCCGGCAGTCCGTGGTCAGCGTCACCGAGCTGTTCGAGGAAATGCAGAAGGCGATCCGCGACATGAACGGGGCGTTTGCGACCATTGCCGAATACACGGAGGGGTACTCGCACGGGATGGAGGATTTCAGCAACGGCTTCGTGAACATTGCCCGCGTTGCGGAAAACCTGCGCCGGTTTTCTTACGAATAAGCGGGGGAACATTGTGGGTTCCTAGAAGCGGAGAGCCGCATATGGAGCATCCCGGGACGGCGGGCTGCGCGGAGGAACCCGGCGAGCGGGGAGCGTTTTATTTCGTCCCGGTCAATAAAGGCATCGAAAAACCGGACAAGGCATCGAAAAACCCGGAAAAGGCATCGAAAAACCGGACAAGGGGAAGGCTCCTTGTCCGGTTTTTGATTTCCCTGGAGAAAAAAGCCCGCCGCCATCGCGGATGGCTGCCTTCGGGCAATTTTCTTCATCCGTCCTCCTGCTTTTCGGCTTCCATCCGGCGGCTAGACGAGCAGCCGTTCCAGAGCCGGGCGGTCCAAAAGCACGAATTCCTCCCCTTCGTAATCGATCCACCCGGCTTCCTTCATCCGGGCGATTTCACGGGACAGGGACGGCCGCGCCGCGTTCAGGTGCTCCGCCCAGATTTTGCGGCTGAACGGAAGCCGCAGGCGCTCTGCGTTCTTTACCCTCGCCCGGTTCAGCAGGTCGTAAGCGACTCTTTGGCGCAGGGTGCCGAGCGACAGAATTTCGATTTTGCGGTTCAGCATGACCAGGCGCTCCGACATGTTTTCCATGTAGTTGACGAGGATCTCGGGGTCCGAGGTGAAGACGCGCAGCAGGTCCCGTTTGCCGACGAACAGAACGACCGCCGTCGTGCCGGCAATCACCGTGGCCGGAAATACGCCGGCCCGGCTGAACAGCACCGCTTCCCCGAACGTTTCCCCGGCAGAAAGGCGGGCGATGGTGATGTTTTTGCCGGTCGGGTGAATTTTTTGCACTTCGACATGGCCTTCGAGCACGATGCCGACGCGGCCGGCTTCCTCGCCCTCGGAAACGATCCAGTCTCCTTTGCGGTAAACCCGGACGGTTCCCGAGAGCGCTTTCAGAAGGGCGTCAATCTCCTCTGCGGCTTTCCCTCGGAAGAAGAGACAGCCTTGGAGCACATTTACATGAGGATTCATAAAACCTCCGAAAAAAAGGATGAACCGGTAACATCGGTTACCGCCGGTTTGACGCCAGTCTACTACAATCGGAGCAGAGAGTAAAGAACTGGGAAATTGCCGCATATATGCGTGACAGCAGACAGGAGGCCGAGGGGCTTGATGAAACGGAAAATCATTACGATACACGAGGAATTATGCAATGGCTGCGGGATCTGTGTGGACGCCTGCCACGAAGGAGCGATCGAGCTGGTGGACGGGGTAGCCCGGCTTGTCAGCGACAGCTACTGCGACGGCTTTGGCGACTGCCTCCCGGAGTGCCCGACCGGGGCGATCGAAATGATCGAGCGGGAGGCGGAGGCCTATGACGACGAGGCCGTCCAGCGGCGGATGGCGGAGCGAAAAGCTGCAGGAGCCGCAGGAGCCGCTGCAGGCGGCGCCCGCGCGGGGCATGCGCACGCGGCCCACGGAGCGCACGCGGGGCATGCACACGCGGCGCACGATGGGCAAGCCGGGCATGCGGCCCACGGAGCGCACGGGAGCAGCGCACATGCAGCCGGGAGCGGGCACAGCGGCTGCCCGGGCAGCATGGCGCGGCGGATCAGCCGCGACAACGCGACGCCGGCCGAAGCGGGCTCGGCCCCCGCTGGCCGCGTCCCGGCCTTCGGCGCGGCAGCCGCCGGGCAGCCTGTCGCCGGCCGCAGCGTCTCGCAGCTGAACCAATGGCCGATCCAGCTGCATCTCGTCAATCCGGCGAACCCGTATTTTGACGATGCGGATCTCCTGATTGCCGCCGATTGCACGGCGTTTGCGTACGCCGATTTTCACAGCGACTTTTTGCGCGGCCGGATCGCTCTGATCGGCTGTCCGAAGCTGGATGACAACGCTTACTACGCCCGCAAGCTGACGGAAATCCTGGGCAGCCACAGCATTCGCAGCATCACGGTGGTCCGCATGGCGGTGCCATGCTGCGGGGGCATCGTGCAGGCCGTCAAACAGGCCATGCTTCAATCCGAAACCATCGTACCGTACCAGGAAGCGGTCATCGGCATCGACGGAGAGCTTGTGTAACATCGGCGGAAACGCCGTTCTATTTTAGTCCAGGGAGGGAATCAATGTGAGCGAAATGTTTTGTTATCAATGCCAGGAAGCCGCCAAAGGAACGGGCTGCACCGTTCAGGGCGTCTGCGGCAAAACCGGCGAGGTGGCCGGACTTCAGGATTTGCTGATCTATGTGCTGAAAGGCATCGCCCTTTTCAGCGGCAAGGCCCGGGAACGCGGCTTTGCCATGGAAAAGACGGACCGCTTTGTGACGGACGGCCTTTTTGCCACCATCACCAACGCCAACTTTGATCCGGAAGGCATCGCGGCGCGCATTCGGGAGGGCCTTGCCCTGCGCGACGAACTGAAAGCCCGGCTTGCCGGGACCGGCGACGGGCAGCCGCTTTTCCCGCATGATGCCGCCGACTGGGGGGCCGAGACGGATGCGGAGCTGGCGGATAAAGCGGCCTCGGTCGGCATCCTTGCAACCGGTAATGAGGATGTCCGCTCGCTGAACGAGCTTCTCACCTACGGGCTGAAAGGCATGGCGGCTTACGCCAAGCATGCGGAACGGCTCGGCTACCGGGAGGAAGCGATTTTCGCCTTTCTGGAGCGCGCCCTGGCGGCAACGCTGGACGAGCGGATCGGCGCGGACGAGCGGACCGCGCTCGTTCTGGAATGCGGCCAATACGGCGTCCAGGTGATGGCGCTCTTGGACCGTGCCAATACCGAGACGTACGGCAACCCTGAAATCTCCCGCGTCCAGTTGGGAACGGGCACGCGTCCCGGCATTCTGGTCAGCGGGCATGATCTGAAGGACCTGGAGGAGCTTCTGAAGCAGACGGAAGGCACTGACGTGGACGTCTACACCCACAGCGAAATGCTGCCCGCGCACTACTATCCGGCCTTCAAAAAATATGATCATTTCGTCGGCAACTACGGAAACGCCTGGTGGAAGCAGCCGGAGGAATTCGAAAGCTTCAACGGTCCGATTCTGATGACGACCAACTGCATCGTGCCGCCCCGCGACAGCTACCGCGACCGGCTTTATACGACGGGCAGCACCGGGTATCCCGGCATTAAGCACATTCCCGCCGGTGAAAACGGAGCGCCGAAGGATTTCTCCGCGCTGATCGAGCAGGCCAAAGCCTGCCCGCCGCCGACGGAAATTGAAAGCGGCGAGCTGGTGGGCGGCTTTGCCCACGCTGCCGTGGGAGCCGTCGCCGGCCAGGTGGTCGAAGCGGTGAAGTCGGGGGCGATCAAGCGGTTTTTTGTGATGGCGGGCTGCGACGGCCGGATGAAGAGCCGGTCCTACTACACCGACTTTGCGGCCGGTCTGCCGCAGGATGCGGTCATTCTCACCGCAGGCTGCGCCAAGTACAAGTACAACAAGCTGCCTCTCGGCGACATCGGCGGCATTCCGCGCGTGCTGGACGCCGGCCAATGCAACGATTCCTATTCGCTGGCCGTTACGGCCCTCAAGCTCAAGGAAGCGTTCGGCCTGGAGGACATCAACGACCTGCCGATCACGTACAACATCGCCTGGTATGAGCAAAAAGCCGTCATCGTGCTGCTGGCGCTCCTCCACCTCGGCGTGAAAAACATCCATCTGGGGCCGACCTTACCGGCCTTCCTGTCCCCGAACGTCGCCAAGGTGCTGACCGAAACGTTCGGCATCGGCGGCATCACGGACGCGCAGCAGGACATCGAACGGTTTATGGCGCTGGTATAACCGATTACCGCCGGCCCGGCCGGCGGTTAGCTACTAGCGGCCCCGAACGGGGCCGCTTTTTGTGTCGCCCGTGACGTCGTGCGCCACCCTGCGGTCCGAGAGGGGGGCGCTTTTGGGCGCAGTCGCGTGCTCTCGCAGTACCACGCCTTTCGCGGTCCGAGAGAGGCCGCATTTTACGCGTGGTCGTGCGCCTCCTGCTGTCCGAGAGGGGGCCGCATTTTACGCACCGTCGTACGCCTTTCGCAGTCCGAGAAGGGGGCCGAATTTTGCGCGCCGTCGTGCGCCTTTGTTCGTTCTCGAGAAGTGACCGCTTTTGGCGTCGCTCCCCCCCTTTTGCATTCCCGAGAAAAGGCCGCTTTTTCCGTCGCCGAAGCCGCTTGAAGACGTTGTGAGCCTGCGGACGGCGAGGCTGGTGAAAGCGAGGCGGGGCCCGGGTTTTCCGGTTCCATAAAAATTGCTGCGAGTGTTAAAATTGTCACGGCGTTCCAGAGCTTGTTTCGTTTATCTTGAGGGAAGAAAAACATCGCGGCAACTACCCTAAGAAAGGAGGAAGACAAGTGTCCAAATATAGCGTTGTCGATAAGCCGGAGTGCATTGCTTGCGGTTCCTGCGGTTCCGCGGCACCGGAAATTTTCGAATATGACGGCGAAGGCCTGGCGGAGGTTATCTACGAAGGAGACAATAACCAAGGCGTCACGGCCATCCCGGACAGCCTGGCGGATGAACTGCAGGAGGCGGTTGAGTCCTGCCCGACCGAATGCATCAAGGTTCAAGATTCGCCGTTCAACTGAATTCATTGATCCGTACGAATAAGAAGCCGGGGCAGACGCCCCGGCTTTTTTCATTGCTTCTGGCGATTCGGATCTAGGCAAGCCGGCTGTACGGAACGAACGGATTAAACCAGTGTCTTTTTCAGAAAGTAGCGTTTCATCCCGGCAAGAGGCACATTCTCCAAAATGCCAAAAGTCTCATAGCCTTGCTTGAGGTAAAAATCAGGCGCCTGGAAATCGTGCGTGTCCAAATGGATCAGCTTCGCCCCGGCTTGCCTTACGGCCGTTTCCAACTGTCCCACTAATGTTTTGCCCAGTCCGCGGTTGCGCACCTTTTCCTCCACCCAAAGGATGTCCAGAAACACCGCGTCTCCGAACCGATGGGCGAGGAGCCCCCCCAGCAGGGCTCCATCTTCACCGAACGCGGCAAAATGAAACGGCTCATAGCCCGCATTCGCAACCTGCTCTTGATTATAGCGGTACAGGGCGTTCCGAAGAGTTTCCAGCTCCGGGGCAGACTCGTTTTCGATTCTAGCGATTCGTGTTTTCATGGCAATCCCCTTATTTGTGTAATTGTGTACACTGCGTTATCGCTCAGTTCGCTCGTATGCCTGACAAATGCGGTGCCTCTCTATTTTACTGCATGTAGAGTTGGCACGAACAGCCGCCAGTTATGTAGCCGTTAATGGCGTCACGGCCTCCCGGACAGCCTGGCCGATGGGCGCTAGAAACGGTGGACGGTGGGGGGTGTGTCGATTGGGAAAAGGGAGGAGATGGGAGGAATCGGGATGAAGGGGGCGGTCCAGACGGTGAACCGGATGGAGCTAGAGTGACAGAAGGGGTGGTGGAACGGATGGAGATAGAGTAGACATATGGGGCGGTGGGACGGAGGGGATGATGAAGAAAATTCTAATGGTTGCCATTGAGCTTATTTTGCCAAAACTGAGGCTTTTCAAAATGTAACGGTTGCCACAGAGCTTATTTGATGGTTAGAGTGGGGAATTCCGTCTTTTTGGAGCAAATAAGCTCGCTGACAACCGTTAGACAAAGAAATAGGCGCTTTTTCGTCAAATAAGCTCAGCCACAACCGTTAGAAAGTTGCGTCGAATTGATCGGATGGCGATTCGGAGCACGCGGAAGCCAAGGCGCATTTTGGCGGAAGGCTTTCTTTAGGAGAATGGCGGCAAATGTTCTTTTTCCGGGCATACTGAAAGGGAAGCAGGAAAAGGAAAGGGGAAGGCTGCATGGAGATGACGGAGAGCCAAACGGCGGAACCGGTTTATTGCGATACTTGCCGGAGGCAGACGGGGACGGGAACGCTGGGCGATCACTGGATATGCGCGGACTGCCGTTTTTGTCCGGACGAAGCACGCGTAGAGCGGGAAGAGGAAGGAAACGCCCCGCCGGTCAGTTAACGCGGGGAGCGCTTCGCGGAACGCGCTCGGAGGGGACGCCCCGCCGGTCAGTTGACGCGGGGAGCGCTTCGCGGAACGCGCT
>NZ_JCAPET010000054.1:0-10355 GCF_059735245.1 Gorillibacterium sp. sgz306347 | reverse complement strand
ACGCGGGGAGCGCTTCGCGGAACGCGCTCGGAGGGGACGCCCCGCCGGTCAGTTGACCGACGCGGTACGCACTACCGGGTGCAAGCGACGGCCCCCGCTAACTGCATATCCTACAACAGTAAGTAGCCCGCTGCTGACCGCTACTCTGAAACAGTTGCCTGTTACAATGTGACCGCTGTACCAAAACAGTTGCCGTTCTTGCGCCAATTTCTCATAGGGAACAACTAACTGGCAAAGGAATAATGCAAATGTGCATCATTTTCTAACGCAGAAGATGCCAGAGCGGGGAATGCTGCATATGTGCATCAATATCAGCCTGCTTCCGGAGTATTCCTTCTAAAATTACGAGAAATCCTGCAGATTCGCATTATTATCAGGAAAAGGACCCGCCTTTTCGCAATAATCCTGCATTATTGCAGGATTTAGGCGGCGTAGTCCGTCTCCGGCTTATTCACAAGAAAACAAAAACCCGGGTGCAAACGCCAAGCGCGTCTGTCCCCGGTTTTTGTTTTTTGCATCCTAAGCGGTCAAAGCTTCGCAATGCCCTTGAGGCAGCAGCGGTCAAAGCTACGCTATGCCGTTCCTGCAGGAACGGTCAAGGCTTGAGAATGACTTTGATGCAGTCCTCTTCCTTGTTGTCAAAGATTTTATAGCCGTGTACGGCGTCGGCCAGCGAAAGCCGGTGGGTGATGATGTCGGTCGGGTCGATCTCCCCGCTTTTGATCTGCCGGTACAGCTCGGGCATGAAATGAATGACCGGGGCTTGGCCGGTTTTCACGGTGACGTTGCGGCTGAAAATATCGCCAAACGGGAACATGTTGTAGTTCAAGCCGTAAACACCCGTGACCTGGATCGTGCCGCCTTTGCGGACGGTTTTAACCGCCGTGCGGAACGCGCCGAGGCCGCCGCCCTGCAGCTTGAGCAGCGTTTGGGCTTTCTCGGCCAGCGTTTTCTCGGAATCGAGTCCGACGCAGTCGATGACCACGTCCGCACCCCCGGCGGTAATTTCCAGAAGGTGGCCCTCCAGCTCGTCCTCCATCGACTTGAAGTTGAATACCTCCACGTTGTTGGTGACGCGGGCATGCTCCAGCCGGTAGTTGAGGTGATCGACCGCGATGACCCGCTTGGCGCCTTTTTTCCAGGCGTATTTCTGCGCCAGCAGACCGACCGGTCCGCAGCCAAGAATGATGACCGTGTCGCCCGGCTTGACCCCGCCGTTTTCCACGCTCCAGTAAGCGGTCGGGAGAATATCCGACAGGAACAGAATCTGTTCGTCGGTCAGCTCCGCGTCCTCCGGCACCTTGAACGGGACGAAGTTGCCGAACGGCACCCGCAAAAGCTCCGCCTGCCCGCCGTAGTAGCCGCCGTAGGTTTCCGAATACCCGAAGTAGCCCCCGGCGTTGCCGTCCAGGAACTCGTTTGCGTTGTCGCATTGGCTTTCCAGCTGGTGCTTGCAGTACCAGCATTCGCCGCAGGCCACGTTGAAGGGGATGATCACGCGGTCGCCTTTTTTGACATGCGTGACCTCCGGGCCGACCTCCTCGACAATTCCCATCGGCTCGTGGCCGATAACAAACCCATGCGGCATGTTCGGAATTTCTCCGTTGAAAATGTGCAGGTCCGACCCGCAGATGGCCGTGCTTGTGATCCGGACGAGCACGTCGTCCGCCTTTTGCAGCTTGGCGTCCTCTACCTCTTTTACATCGACATTGCGCATTCCCTGGTAAGTGACAGCTTTCATGGGTCCCGCTCCTTTCGTGTCGTTCGTAGTGTAGTGTTTACCGGGCGTACCTTCTTTTATTAACCGGTTCAAGTCCAAGGGCAACGGCGCTCCGGGAAAAAACAAACGGGAAAGCCCGCTTTTCCGGAAAAGGTGGACAACCCGCCCGGACATCAAGCAAACTATAGAAAAACGGATGACGACGAGGTGTCCCATGCTCATCAAAAAAGCTGTGGTTCTTGCCGCCGGCAGAGGAACCCGCATGTACCCGATGACCCAGGCGGTGCCGAAAGGCCTGCTCCCGGTGTGCGACCGGACGGTGCTGGATCATATCGTGGAGGAAATCCGCCAGGCCGGCATCGCCGAGGCGATTCTGGTGATCGGAGAGGAAGGGGAAAGCATCCGGCGCCATTTTGCGGGCGACGCCGGCGTGAGGTTTGCGCTGCAGGAGAGGCCAGGCGGGACGGCGGACGCGCTCTCCTGCGTGCGGGAGCTGGTCGGAAACGAGCCGTTCGCCCTTCTTCTGGGCGATGAAATCGTGCGCGGGCCGAAGCCGTGCATCGGCCAGCTGGCGGAGCGCTACCGCGGTCCGGAAACGGGCGTTATCACGGGTATCGAAAAGACGGACGCGGCCTCTATTGTCCGCTTCAATTCGCTTGCGCTCGGTGCCGGTGACGAAGAAGGGCTGTACCGCATAACAGGAATCGTCGAGAAGCCCTCCGGCCCGCCGCCTTCGCTGTATACCTCCATTGGAAGGTATGTGCTTTCCCCCGACATTTTTGCCTGGATCGACCGTTACCGGCCGGACCAGGGCGAGCATGTGCTGACCCACGTTTTCGCCCGGTATTTGCTGGAGCGTCCTTTTTACGGTCTGCACGTTGCGGGCGTCCGGTACGACCTGGGAGACAAAGCCTCCTGGCTGAGGGCAAACGTGGAGCTGGCCGCGGAGCAGCCGGCGTGGGAGGCGTGGCTCAGGGAGCGGTTCAAGCCCGGCCCTTAAGAGAAAAGCGGGCCATTTCCAGAATTATCAGTTGACACCCCCGGAAGGGAGCCCGACAATAAAAGGGCTTGACCGATCCCATCTTTCGGGAAGCGAGGAACCTTATGAACACCATGAACCACGGCTATCATCTTCCGCTTCTGCTGCTTTCCGTCCTGTTTTCCTACTTTTCCGCTTATGCCGCCTTACATACCATTTCCCGTCTCGTTGCGCTGAAAGGAACGCACAAGCGACTGCTCCTTCTGGCCGGCTCCGCTGTTCTGGGCCTCGGACTCTGGTCCATGCATTTTGTGGGCATCCTCGCCTTTCTCCTGCCGCAGCGCCATTTGTCCTTTCATTATCCGCTTCTTCTCTTGACTGTATTTCTGCCTTTCGCCGCAAGTCTGCTGGCCCTTTGGCTCGCTTCCCGCAAAACCCCCGGAAAAGCCGATCCGTACCTGGGCGGCCTGCTCATGGGCGCCTGCCTGACGGGCATGCATTACCTGGGGCTGGAGGCGGTCCGGCTGGAGGGCGTGATCGTTTACGACCGGTCGCTCGTCTTTCTGTCTTCGGCGGTGGCGGTGCTGATTTCCGTGTCCGCGCTCCGGCTCGCCCAATCGTTTCGCCGCCGCAAGCCCGTTACCCGGGGGATGAAAGCCGCCGCCGCTCTGCTGCTTGGAACCGCCATCTTCGGCATGCATTTTGTCGGCATGCTGGCGGCCGATTATTCGGACCGGCAGTTTGGTCCCTCCTTCCCAGGGCAGACCACCAGCTCGGCGCTTCTGGCGGCCCTGATCGCCGCCATTGCATTGTTTCTTCTGCTGCTGGCCTTGCTCGGGCTGTACATGGACCATCAGTTCGCGCTCCGCACCGCCCGGCTGAACGAACGCCGTTATAATTCGATTTTCGAGCATAACCCCGACATGGTTTGCCTGTTCGACCTGGAGGGACGGCTGAAGCGGGCCAATCCCGCCGCTGAGAAGGTAACGGGTTACCCGGTCTCCCATTTGCACGGGCAGTCGTTCCGCTCCTTCCTGAACCCGCACGACGCCCGAAAGGTCATGCTGGCGTTTCGCCGCGTCGCGGCCGGTCATCCGCAGACCCTCGAGTTTTCTGTCGTCCATCGCGACGGGCGGAGAATCGACCTTGCTTCCACGATGGCTCCGCTTATGGTGGATGGCCGCATTTCCGACGTCTATATCATTTCCCAGGACATCACGGAGCGCAAAAAAGCCGAACAAGCTCTGATACAGGCCAAGGAAGAGGCGGAGCAGGCCGTCCGGGTCAAAGGCGATTTTCTCGCCATGATGAGCCACGAGGTGCGCACGCCGCTGAACGGCGTCCTTGCCATGACGGATTTGCTGCTGGAAACCGGGCTGTCCGGCGACCGGCTGGATTATGCGCGCACCATCCGCAAGAGCGGGCAGGCGCTGCTGGAGGTCGTGAACGAGATTCTGGACTTTTCCAAGATCGACGCCGGAAAAATGGAGGTTCATGAGGAGATGTTCTCGCCGCACGCTCTGGTAGAGGACACGCTTGCCATGCTGGGAGGCCTGGCCCGCGAACGCGGACTGGAGCTGGCGGGCTCTCTCTCCCCGGATATACCGGCACAAGCGATTGGGGATGCAGCGCTGCTCCGCCAGGTGCTGGTAAACCTGGCCGGGAACGGGCTCAAATTTACCGAAACCGGCGGTGTTTTCATAGAAGGAACCCTATTAAAGCAAAACGGAGACCGGGTCCTGCTGCAATTTTCCGTCCGCGATACGGGCATTGGCATCCCCGGGGACAAGCTCGGCAGTCTGTTCCAGCCTTACACCCAACTAAACGGTCCGGACCGCGCAAGATACGGCGGAACCGGGCTCGGCCTGGCCATCTGCAAAAAGCTGGCGGAGCTGATGGGCGGTGCCATCCGCGCCGAATCCAAGGCGGGGGAAGGCTCTGTGTTCCTTTTTGCCGTCCCCTTAAAAGCGGTACCGGAAGAAGCGGAAGCCATTCTGGAAGAAAACGGCTTTCCCTCGTAAAAACTTGTAAAATCAGGTATACTGGTCCTATCAAAACGGGTAAGAAGATTCAGGGCATTCTCCTCACGGAGCGTACCCCGATGACAGCCGCGAGCGTTCGATACGTGTTTCCGCACGGTCGGACGCTTTTTTTGGCGGTACCCGCAGAAGCGGCACTTTTCCTTCCGAAAGTGCTAACTGTCCGTCATCGTTCATAAACTGTACTTTCATTTCAGGTCCGGAGAGGAAGGGTAACTCATGAAGCTGCATAAACCGGCAAACGCCAAACTGGAATTGACCGTCTCCATGCTCGTGGAAACACCGCGAAAGCTTCAGGCCAAGAAAGAAGCCGAAAGGCTGTTGAACGAAGAGATCATCCGGCTGTCGGACATCGTGCTGCTCGGAAGGGGCGGCGAAAAGTATACGTTTTATGTAAAAAGCGTCTCGCACGTCAACTGGTTCCATATCAAACCGCTTGATTACAGCCGGGTCTTTCGCGTCTATGGCCGGATGGAGCTGATTTTGTCCGGTTACGAGACGGAAGCTCAGGAACCGCCGGTGTTCGGCGAGCTGGCCTTTCCCGAATCGCGCATCGACGCAAAGTCGGTGCTGTCCATTCCTACCGTAAAAGGCCGCATCAGCGTGCGCGTGGACGGCCATCTGCTGCACTGGGTCCCCGCCGAGCAGACGGCGCGGGCTTCCGAGGGTTAAGCCGCTTTTGCCCGTCCTTTGTTTCAAACGCCTTCCGCCCGTTTAAGGGTACTGTTGATCCCCCAAAGCGAAAGGGTCCTTTTCGGAAGCTCCGTCCGGTCCGGGTTGCCTCGGCGTGTCCGGTTCGGTATCATGAATGGGAGCCCGCAGCTTTGAGCCGGGACTACTACGAACAGAACGGGATGAGGGCCAATGGAAAACAAATTCAAGGGCTATATGGGCAAACTCAAGGACTCCGCCTCCCAGCTCCTGTCGGATAAGCGGGACCATTCCGAGGACTATCCTACCGTCGAACTCGAACCGCGCGATTACGATCTGCTCAAAAGCTGGGCGGACCGCCGCAATCTGCCGGTGGAAACGCTGGTGAGCCGGGCGGTGCGGCAGTATCTGGCGGTGCAGTCGGCGGCGGAAAGCAATGCTTCGATACCGGTGGAGCGCAAAGAGCGCAATCCGCTGCTGTACCTGGACGGACTGACCCGGAATATTCAATAACGCGCGTGCGGGAGGATGGCAACATGACGGAGACGGCTTACGAGCAAAGCGTTTTTTTGGACGATTCGGCGCTGAAGGCGTTTATGGACCCGGACCATGAGCAGTATACGAGGGCCCGGTCTTTTTTTCTCGATCTGGACGACCTGGACCGGAATTTCGTCTCGACCAGTTATATCATTTTCGATACCCATGAATGGCTGCGGGATCATTACGGCTATACGCAGGCCGAATATTTCCTGAACTCGATCGAAAAGGCGATGACCGCCGGCCGCTTGTCCCTCATCTCGGGCAACCAGGAGCTGGAGCAGGAAGCGAAGGGCTTGCTTATGCAGTTTCCCCACCTTCAGCTGTCGCTCGGCGAAGCGGTTACGGCGGTGGTCATGCTTACATACCGGATCAAGCGGATTTTTACTTTTAACCGGACTTATGCGGCGCTGCCTCAGCTGTCGGACGAAATCAAAGTCATTCCGGCGGGATAAAAGCCTGTTTCAGGCCCCGCTGTCAAAAGCCGTTTCCGTCCGGCAGAGCGCCGGCGGGGCGGCTTTTTGCTTATCCGGTGGAAATGCGGCAGCCGGAAACGGTACAATGGAGAGGACAAAACGAGCCGGAACCGGCGCAAGACGGGCCGCCCAAATAAAGGAGGAGCAGCATGCTGAAAATCGGATCCCACGTGTCCTGTGCGGACAAGGGGCTGTTATGCGCGGCCGAAGAAGCCGCAACCTATGGATCAAGCACGTTCATGCTTTATACGGGGGCGCCGCAGAACACGAAGCGCAAGCCCATCGAGGATTTTTACGTCGAGGAAGGCAAGCAGGTGATGGAGCGGAACGGCCTTTCGGACGTTGTGGTGCATGCGCCTTACATCATTAATTTGGGCTCCTACAAGAACTGGACCTACGAGCTGGCGGTCGATTTTCTCCAGGCGGAAATTCACCGGACCCATTACCTCGGTGTCCGCAACATCGTGCTTCATCCCGGCGCTTACACCGAGAAGGATCCCGAATTCGGCCTTGCGAAGATTGCCGAGGGCTTGAACGAGGTGCTGAAGGGCGTCAAGGAAACGGACGTGAACATCGCGCTGGAGACGATGGCCGGCAAAGGCTCCGAGCTCGGCCGCACGTTTGAGGAAATCGCCTCCATCATCGATAATGTGGAGGACAACGACCGGCTGACCGTCTGCTTCGATACCTGCCATGTGCATGATTCGGGCTACGACATCGTGAACGATCTGGACGGCGTGCTGGAGCAATTCGACCGCATCGTCGGCCTGGACCGGCTGGCGGTTGTGCACATCAACGACAGCAAAAACCCGTGCGGCGCCTCCAAGGACCGCCATGCTCCGATCGGAGCGGGCTACCTGGGCTTCAAAACGATCCAGAACGTCGTGCGGCACGAGAAGCTGAAGCATTTGCCTTTTATATTGGAAACGCCCTGGATCGGAAAAAACGACAAAACGTCCGCCCCGATGTACGAAGCGGAGATTGCGCTCCTGCGCGGGGATGCGGACAAGCGGTTTGGCGCAGATTACGTGGAGGACGTCGCCAAGCTGGAGCGGTTTTTCGCCGGCCGGGAAATCGACGAGCGGAACTTCATTTTAAATACATGGGAGCTTCTGCGCACCGATGCGAAAGCCAAAAAAGCGGACAAGCGCGAGCCGATGGAGCGTCTTTACGATATGATCGTCGAAGGAAACGTCCTGCCGGAGCGGAGCGAGAAGGAAATCAATCACCGGCTGATCGGATTTTTGTCCGGCCGCCATTCGCTGGTTCTGGCGTAATCCGGCGCCGGTTTCGTGGCGCGTGCGCCTGTCCCGGAAGGCTTTGGCGAGGCCCGGAAATGCCCCCTGCCCGGAGGCGCAAGACCTTCGGCGGATTCCGGTCCTGCTCCGGAAATGCTCTCCGATCGGCTGGCAAGAACATAAAACGCTGTATAGAATTACCCCTGCTTTAATGGTACAATGAATGAACTAAGATATCAGGAGGTTTCCTAGAATGGCGACAACGAGCAACAACTTGATCGAAAAGCTTGCCGTTAACACGATTCGCACGCTTGCCATCGACGCGATCGATAAAGCCAACTCGGGCCACCCGGGCATGCCGATGGGCTCCGCCCCGATGGCGTACGAGCTGTGGACCAAATTCATGAACCATAACCCGGCCAATCCGAAATGGTTCAACCGCGACCGTTTCGTTCTGTCCGCGGGGCACGGGTCCATGCTTCTGTACAGCCTGCTTCATTTGACCGGATACGACCTGCCTCTCTCCGAGCTGCAAAACTTCCGTCAATGGGGCAGCAAAACGCCGGGCCATCCGGAATACGGCCACACCGTCGGCGTTGACGCCACGACCGGCCCGCTCGGACAAGGCTTCGCGATGGCCGTCGGCATGGCGATGGCGGAAGAGCATCTGGCCGATACGTACAACAAGGATGATTTCCGCGTTGTCGACCATTATACGTATGCGATTTGCGGCGACGGCGACCTGATGGAAGGCGTAAGCGGCGAAGCGGCTTCGCTGGCCGGTCACCTGAAGCTCGGCAAGCTCGTCGTGCTGTACGACTCCAACGACGTTTCGCTTGACGGCGAGCTGAACATGGCGTTCTCCGAAGACGTCCGCAAGCGCTTTGAAGGCTACGGCTGGCACGTCATCCGCGTAGAAAACGGCACCGATCTGGAGGAAATCCACCAGGCGATCGCCGAAGCGCGCGCCGACTACCGCCCGACCCTGATCGAAGTGAAGACGGTCATCGGCTACGGCAGCCCGAACAAATCCGGCAAAGGCGGCGAAACCGGCTCGCACGGCTCTCCGCTCGGCCGCGAGGAAACGCTGCTGACCAAGGAATTCTACGAATGGCCGGGCCGGGAAGATTTCTATGTGCCGGTTGAAGTGCAGGAGCTGTTCGCCGCCGTCAAAAACCGCGGCATGCAGGCGGAAGCGGCCTGGACGCAGCATTTCGAAGCGTACAAAAACGCTCATCCCGAGCTCGCGAAGCAGCTGGAAATGGCCATTGCCGGCGAGCTGCCGGAAGGCTGGGACGCCGAGCTTCCGGTTTACTCTCCGGAGGATAAAGGCATCGCTTCCCGCCAATCCTCGGAAAAGGCGCTTAACGCGATCGCCAAGAATTACCCGATGCTCGTGGGCGGCTCCGCCGACCTGGAAACCTCGACGAAAACGGGCATCCGCGTGTCGGGCCGCATGACCCCGCACGATTACAGCGGCCGCAACATTTTCTTCGGCGTACGCGAATTCGCCATGGCCGCAGCGGTCAACGGCATGATGCTGCACGGCGGCGTCAAAGCGTTCTCGGGCACGTTCTTCGTCTTCTCCGATTACATGAAGCCGGCGATCCGCCTCGGCTCGATCATGAAGCTTCCGGCGATCTACCTGTTCACCCATGACAGCATCGCGGTCGGCGAAGACGGCCCGACGCACGAGCCGATCGAACAGCTGGCCGGCCTCCGGTCGATTCCGGACCTGACGGTGCTGCGCCCCGCCGACGGCAACGAGACCAGCCAGGCCTGGCGCTATGCGGTCGCCAACCAGGAAGGCCCGGTTGTGCTGGTGTTTACCCGCCAGGCGCTGCCGAACCTGGAAGGCACGGCCGAAAAAGCGAGAGAAGGCATCGAGCGCGGCGCTTACGTGCTGTCCGATGCCAAAGACGGCAAGCCGCAGGCGCAAATTCTCGCCACCGGCTCGGAAGTATACCTGGCCGTTGAAGCCCAGAAGAAACTGGCGGAGGAAGGCATCCAGGTCCGCGTCGTCAGCATGCCGAGCTGGGAGCTGTTCGAGAAGCAGCCGAAGGAATACCGCGATTCGGTTATCCTTCCGGACGTGCGCGCCCGCCTCGGCGTCGAGATGGCCTCGCCGCTCGGCTGGCACCGCTACGTCGGCCTCGACGGCGACACGCTCACCATCGACCGCTTCGGCGCGTCGGCACCGGCCGGCGTCGTGCTGAAGGAGTACGGCTTTACGGTTGAGAACGTCGTGGCGAAGGTGAAAGCCCTGCTGAACAAATAAAACGGCTCTGGCTGTATAACGAAGCTGTCCCGCAAGTCGCAAGCCGACGGGGGGCAGCTTCGTTGGCGTTTCAGGCCATTTTCCGGCATCATGGACCGGTAAGAGAATGTGCCCGCGATACCGATGGGACACATGGTTTTGGTTGTTGGGGAATGCGGAGCTTGCCCGATACGGTGGGTTGATGCTCAACGCGGGATAGAGCGGGCTTTCGGAGCAGGAGGGCTAACGGTTGCCACAGAGGCTATTTGCTCCAAAAAGAGGGATTTAAAATTCTAACGGTTGCGACAGCGGCTATTCACGTTTTTTTGCTTGTTTTCGGCCCTTTTAGCCAAAATAAGCGCTGTGGCAACCGTTAGCGATAAAATGAGGCGATTTTGGCGGGAATAAGCCCCGTGGCAACCGTTAGCCACCCGTGCCCTGGCGGGCACCACAGAAAA
>NZ_JCAPET010000053.1:0-26926 GCF_059735245.1 Gorillibacterium sp. sgz306347 | reverse complement strand
GGGGGCTCCGGGCTATCGGAGCGTTCAGCGTTTCGCGTGAAGCCGGGGGCTCCGGGCTATCGGAGCGTTCAGCGTTTCGCGTGAAGCCGGGGGCTCCGGGCTATCGGAGCGTTCAGCGTTTCGCGTGAACCCGGGGGCTCCGGGCTATCGGAGCGTTCAGCGTTTCGCGTGAAGCCGGGGGCTCCGGGCTATCGGAGCGTTCAGCGTTTCGCGTGAAGCCGGGGGCTCCGGGCTATCGGAGCGTTCAGCGTTTCGCGTGAACCCGGGGGCTCCGGGCTATCGGAGCGTTCAGCGTTTCGCGTGAAGCCGGGGGCTCCGGGCTATCGGAGCGTTCAGCGTTTCGCGTGAACCCGGGGGCTCCGGGCTATCGGAGCGTTCTTTCGATCGCTGTTGTTTTCGGGGGCTCTTGATTGGAAACAGGCAGTGGAAAGCCCCCGAAAACAAAGGCGAACGCTGACGCTTCTGCAGAACGCTCCGAGCCCTCCGCCCCTTTTTCACGCGGGGGTTTTTGCGCCTATGCTCACGCTGGGCTTTTGCGCCCAGCTCCGCAGCACGCTTCTTGCGCCCGGCTCCGCAGCACGCTTCCTGCGTCCGGCTCCGCGGCACGCTTCCTGCGCCTAGCTTCGCAGTACGCTTCCTGCGCCCGGCTCCGCAGTTCGCTTCTTGCGCCCGGCTCTGCAGCACGCTTCTTGCGCCCGGCGCCGCAGTACGCTTTTTGCGCCCGGCGCCGCGCTACGCTTCTTGCGCCCAGCTCCGCAGCACGCTTCTTGCGCCCGGCTCCGCAGCACGCTTCCTGCGTCCGGCTCCGCGGCACGCTTCCTGCGCCTAGCTTCGCAGTACGCTTCCTGCGCACGGCTCCACAGTGCGCTTCCTGCGCCCGGCTCCGCAGCACGCTTCCTGCGCCCGGCTCCACAGTGCGCTTCCTGCGCCCGGCTCCGCAGCACGCTTCCTGCGCCCGGCTCCGCAGTTCGCTTCTTGCGCCCGGCGCCGCAGTTCGCTTTTTGCGCCCGGCGCCGCGCTACGCTTCTTGCGCCCAGCTCCGCAGCACGCTTCTTGCGCCCGGCTCCGCAGTACGCTTTTTGCGCCCGGCGCCGCGCTACGCTTCTTGCGCCCAGCTCCGCAGCACGCTTCTTGCGCCCGGCGCCGCAGTTCGCTTCTTGCGCCCGGCTCCGCAGGTGCTTCTTACGCCAGGCTCCGCGCTACGCTCCTTATGTCCGGCTCCGCAGCACGCTTCCTGCGCCTAGCTTCGCAGTACGCTTCCTGCGCTCGGCGCCGCAGTTCGCTTCTTGCGTCCGGCTCCGCAGCACGCTTCCTGCGCCCGGCGCCTCAGTTCGCTTCTTGCGCCCGGCTCCGCAGTACGCTTCTTGCGCCCGGCTCCGCAGCACGCTTCTTGCGGCCGGCGTGCCCCCCATAGCCCTGGCTTCACTTCGTAAATGTCAATGCTGCAGCCGGACTCGTGCGAAGCGCCTCCGTCTTCTAGTGCCCGATCCACGAAGGTTGTTCTCTTTTGGGACGTTCCAGTCCAGTTTGCTTCGCTCATCCTTCCTTTTGCATCTGCTTTCTTGGCCAAAAGAAGTTTCGGCTAAAGAATCGATCAAACGATGACGTCCAGGGAAGGCAACCAATAAGTGCAATGCGGCACTTATTTCCAACGCTTTTGGGAGCTATTACGAAATAGTGTCAAAAACGCACTTATTTCCTGCTATAGGAGCGATTTTTAGAGAAAACGCAAGAAATAAGTGCTTTTTCGCATCTATTCGGTCGAATATAGCGAATACCAGCAAAATTAATTGCTTTTTTGCACTTCCTTTCCTGCTTTGCAAGCTGAAGACCTCGTGGCGGCAGGAGATAGATCGATCCGGCCACCGGGAAATTGCAATAAATTACCTGTCCGTCTCATAGTTAATTGCTTTTTTGCACTTCCTTTCCTGCTTTGCAAGCGGAAGACCTCGTGGCGGCAGGACGTAGATCGATCCGGCCACCGGGCGATTGGAAGGCATTACCCGGCCGTCTCGTTTCTTTTCAAGACTACGCCATCGCATGAGGCACTGGCAAGGACCGAAAGCCTGCTTTGCATCCGCGCAGAGGAGCTGCTCCAAGCGCTTCCCGGCATTAGACGCGGGGGGCGGGGAAAGAAGTATGTATGGTAAATACGTTTTGCAGGAGGGAAATGTTTCATCTCCCGGACGCAAGAAAGCCCGAACATCGCTCCGATGTCTGGGCTTTCGTTCCTTTCCACTGTATCACAGGGGCCGGGTATCGTCCACGCAAGGACGGAAGCGGCGTTTCGCCTTACGGATTGATCAACTGGAGGACCGGCGCTTTGTCCGGTTTGCTTTTTTTCTTGCTGCCCGATTCGTAATGAACCAGCATCAGCTTGACAAGATCGGCGTCGTAGTGAATGTCATTCCAGCGGTAAAGCTCGCTCATCGCTTCATCCACGCCCGTGACGTTTCCGGTCCGGGCATCGACGGACGTCATGGCCGCAAAGCCGTCGGCCACGCGGAGGATGCGCGCGTTCAGTCCGATTTCGGACCAGATCAGGCCGGCCGGGTATCCGGTTCCGTCCAGATTTTCGTGGTGCTGGAGCACCGCTTCGCCGTCCACCAATCCTTGCTCGATAAAAGGCTTAAGCACGTCTGCGCTGAACTCGGGATGACTGAGAATGGAAGCTTTTCCGGTCAGCATGTTGTCCGTCAGCACTTCTCCCCCCTCCAACACCTGAAGCTTGCCGATGTCCTGAAGAAGAGCCGTGCGGTAAATCACTTCCTGTTCGCTTGCGGTAAACCCCAGCCCTTTGGCGATGATCAAGCTGTAATAAGCGACCCGAAGGGAATGCTCGTATATGAATTTATCGTGGGATTGCAGGCGCTGCAGCAAAAACCGGGTTTCCGGATGTTCCAGACAAAAACGTTGCGCAATGCGGAAAAATTCGCTGGTTCTCTTGGATGTTTTTTTGATCATGACACTCACCCCTTCCGTATCTTGCGTCTAGGTGACGCGGTTCTTTATACGGATTATTTTCTTATTATTTAGACAAAAAACCAATCACCGAAGCTTCTTATCTTTACTTTTTTTGTTAAAGTGCGCTTTGTCACACCTTATTCCTATATTTTCCGTCGAGAACCGACATATTTCTCCTTTTTCCCATTCGGATGCATCCTCAAGTCGGGTTGGCAGGCAAAGCCGTATGCGGCCATAAGCAGCAGCCCGATACGCCTTCATGAATAAATACCCGCAGATGCCCGGGTGAAAGCCCGATTTCAAGAAAAATATCCAGAATCCCACTTTTTTTATGCAGCAAAAAGGACGCTTCCAAGGAAGCGCCCTTCGTCCGCCGAACCGAAAGCTTTCCGCCGGAGAGGAGTACCTGTTTCCTATTCCTGCGGCTGGCTGAATCCGAGCTGGTAGACCATGGCGATGAGCTGGGAACGGTCGGTCACGCCCAACTTGTGAAAAATGTTCGTCATGTGGTTTTTCACCGTGTGCTCGGAAATAAAAAGCTTTTCGGCGATTTCCCGGTTGCTGGACCCGACGGCGACCTGGCTCAGCACCTCCTGCTCGCGGGAAGACAGCAGGTTCAAGTCGCGGATCGCCTGCAGCGGATCGGTACGCACCTCGTCGCGCGCGGTCGCCGTCTCGCCCAGCGTCACCTCAAAGTCGATTACCTCCTTGCGGCTGAGCAGGTTTTCGAATTCCTTGCGCAGGTCCGCATTCACGCGCAGCGGAGGCTTGGCCCCCGTCCCTTTATCCCGGGTATGCTCCAGGGCGAGCGCCGCAATCTGCGACACCTCGCGGAACGATTCCTCCCGGCCGGCGGCATCCGTCCGGTTTTGGCGGATAACCCGCACCTCGCGCAGCACGTCCAGAAGCTCCGGCCGCATCATGTCGCGGATGAGCTCGGGGTCGTAATCGACCGTCAGGCAAGCATCCTCCGCCAGCCGTTCGTCCCGCTCCGGCATCCGGCGCAGCCGGGCAAATTCGGCGGCGAGCTCGCCGGCCTTTTTGGCCGTTTCGCTGCCGGCTTCATCCCACTGCCGTTCGGCCAGATGCAACAACCGGGCGGCGTCCCGGTCGGGCGTACGCTCATCCTCCATGATGCGGTGAACGGCGCCGCTTCCTGCGATCGAAAGCGTCAGCACGAAGTCGCGCAGATTCTCGATGTCGCCGCGCCCCTTCAGCGCGACGCAAAGCACGCCGAGTAGTTCGTAGCGGTACACGAGGGGGCACTCCAACACCGGGATGCCCTGAAATTCGGACAGCATGGCCCTTCCGTAATAGGGGTCCTCCGCTTCATAGGAAGCATACCGTTCCGACAGCTCTTTGATGTACTGCTCCACCTGGGGCTGGGACAGCCCGCGGGACACCATCTGGGCTTTGCCTTTTGCCCGCACCAGCATCGCCGAACTGAAGGGCCCCTGCGCTAGGTTCAGGCTCATGTCGATCAGAATAAAAAGCACCCGCTTGATGTCCTGGATCATCGTGACGGAGCGGCTGATCTCCATCAGCATGGAAAGCTTCATGTAATGGGCGTTTCGTTCCTCCCGCAGATCGTGGAAGGCGAGCCGCGCGCCCAGGAAGGCGCACAGCGTTTGGCCGAGATCGATCATTTCGCTTGGGATCGCCGTACGCGTCCGGCTCCCGCCGAACAGGATGCCGACCACGCCGCCGTCTTTCAGAACGGGGAAAGAAAACAAAGCTTGGGGATGAAGATTGTTTTGCCGGAAAAAAAGCACGCGCGGGTCGCGGCCGATATTGCTCCACTCCCCGGGCTGTCGGGTCGTCGCCGTCTGACCGAGAAAGCCCTCGCCCAGCGAAAACGTCGACCCGATCAGGCTGGCGCCGCCATCGCCCATTACCTCGGTCACCTGAAAGCGGCTTTCGTCCAGCCGGTTGGCGTAGCCGAGAAAATCGATGCCGTCCCGGAGATAGAAAAACTGCTGCATGATGTCCCGCAGCTTTCCTCCGGTCTGCTCCACGTAGGACGACATTTCCCGCAGCGCGGCCAAATGGCGTTTGCCCGTTTTGCGTCCGGCCTCGGATTCGGTCAGCGCCTGCGCGATCCGGGCCATGGCCGCCACTTTCTCGCCGAGCTGCCGCTTCCTCTCCCCGTTCAATTCGGGAACGGAGTCCCGCAGCTGGCGGTACAGCGTGCCTTCGCTCTCTTCGCCTTCATAATAGCTTTGCAGCAAAAGACGGGCCCGCGTATCGGTAAAAAAGCCGGCCAGCAGATAAAGCCGCCCCATTCCGTCGGCCGTGGTGGAGGCAGCCATCAGCTTGATGCCGGGCCGGAACTCAAAATCAACCGGGTGATTCAGCGTCTCCACGGAACGGGTAATCTTCCGTACCTCGTCGGAAAGCATGCCCGCCTGCCCGGCGTCTTCCAGATGATCGATCCATTCCGTCCGGCCGGAGGGCCGCGTTATCCATCTTCCCCCTCCGTCGGTGACGATCATGCAAAGACCGGTTTGTGCGGCGTATGTATCTTGCAAATTTTGCAGAAGTCCTATGTACTCGTCCATGTCGAACCGTCCTGTGTGGTCAATTTGGGCAGTTGGTAGCGGTAAACGGAACGCGGGCCGTTTTTCGCATGCTCCAGAATGTGCAGGGCAACCAGCCGCTCCAACGTCTTTTCCATTCGCTCGGGGCCGATCCCGAGACGAAGCGAAAGCTCTTCGCAGGTCTCTGCCGCATGAGGATGAGCCTGAAAATATTTCGTGCATTCCATTTGAAGCTCAAGCTCCAGCTTTTCGGATTCATCCATAATCGATACCTCCTTCATTCCCCTTGGGCGGATCCTGCCCTATACCCTTACTTACCCACCATATACCCAAAAGTATCGCTTTTCGACAAAAAAACTTCTGGAAAACAAATAAAGCGCCTATTTTGTAGAACAAAATAGACCCCGGTCAGCTCGTGTGAGCTGCGCACTGCTTAGCGAGTGCACTTTGGAGGTTCTCGACAATTTGCTTCATGTTCCGCCAGTTGCTTCCGTTGCTTCGCAAGTTGTCCCATGGTTCCGCCAGTTGCTACAGTTATTTCGCAAGTTGCCCCCTCGTTCCGCCAGTTGCTTCAGTTGCATCGTAGGTTGCCCCATGGTTCCGCCAGTTGCTACAGTTATTTCGCAAGTTGCCCCCTCGTTCCGCCAGTTGCTTCAGTTGCATCGTAGGTTGCCCCATGGTTCCGCCAGTTGCTACAGTTATTTCGCAAGTTGCCCCCTCGTTCCGCCAGTTGCTTCCGTTGCTTCGTAGGTTGCCCCCTCGTTCCGCCAGTTGTTTCAGTTGCATGGTAGGTTGCCCCATGGTTCCGCCAGTTGCTTTGGAAAATTGCCGGCGGTTTTCTAACGGTTGCCACAGCGGCTATTTGGCGAAAAAAGAGGGGTTTCAAATTGTAACGGTTGCCACGGGGCTTATTTTCGCTTTTTTGCTTGATTTAGCTTGTTTTTTCTAAAATAAGCGCTGTGGCAACCGTTAGCGCAGAAAAAGGGCTATTTTGGCCCGAATAAGCGCTGTGGCAACCGTTAGAGCATGGCGGGGGCAAATCGCAGACCGGGTCCCAAACAAATACAGTCGCGTACAAGGCAAAATCGTATGCCTTCCCTTCCTCTCTTTACGGGTACTGTTAACCAACACTGTTGACCGGTAACGTAACCAACACCGTTAGCCGCACTGTTAACCGACATTGCTTAACCCCGCTGTTAACCGGCACCGCTGACCCCACTGTTGACCGACACTGTAACCGGCACCGTTAATCTCACTGCTGACCGACACTGTAACCGGCACCGCTGACCCCACTGTTGACCGACACTGTAACCGGCGCTGTTAACCGACACTGTTAACTGGCCCCACTAAATGCGCCGGCCGCGAACAGCGACTGCCGTATGGGGGGCCGCCGCTCCTTCGACCTTCTCTCGGAAGCCCGCAGAAGGAATCTCCGGAAAGCGGCTAGCTACCGGCAAAAAAAGCAAGTGGCAATGTGCCGTAACGCTTCTCCGGAGGCAGAACAGCCGGAGGCCCGCGTTAGTCTACCAAAAGTCGGACAAAAAAAACCGGATCGGCAAGCAGAATCTCCTTGCCGATCCGTTTTACGCGATTGTCTTCCTCAGTTGCCGCCCGCTGTGCCGCTCAGCCGCCGGGCTGCTGCGTCGCGGGGCCGCTCGGTTACTCGTCCGCTGCGCCTCTTTTTCTTACGGAACACGGGACGCCATTCCGATATTCCCCGAGCCGGTTAAAGAATGATCGTATAGATCAGGTGATAGACCAGAAAAGCGATGATCATGGAGATGGGAATCGTGATCACCCAAGTCAAAAGCATTGTGGTGACCGTACCCCAGTTCACCGACCGCGGGCGAATAGCTGTTCCCGTACCGATAATAGCGGAGGTCACGACATGCGTCGTGGAAAGAGGCATCCCGAAGTGGGTCCCGATCGAAAGCACGCTGGCCGAAGTCAAGTCGGAGGCGAAGCCGTTCATCGGCTCGATCTTGATGATCTTGCTGCCGACCGTCCGGATAATCTTCCAGCCGCCGATGGAGGTGCCGAGGCCCATCGCCGTGGCGGCGGAGAGCTTGACCCACAGCGGAATGTGGTCCCCGCTGTCGGCGAAGCCGCCGGATACCAGCGCGAAGAAAATGATGCCCATCGCCTTCTGCGCGTCGTTCATGCCGTGCGACAGCGCCTGCCAGCCGGCGGAAATGATCTGCATGGAGCGGAAGCCCTTGTTGATGGTGCCGGGTGACGTTTTGTGAAACCGTTTGAGGATCTGCCGGATCAGGTTCAGAATGATATACCCTGCGACAAAAGCAATCAAGGGCGAAATGATCAGGCCCGTCAAAATCGTGCTGAACCCTGCCCAGTGAATTTCGCTGAAGCCGGCTCCGGCGATAACGGCCCCGGCCAACGATCCGATCAGCGTATGAGAGGACGATGACGGAATGCCGAAATACCAGGTCAGCAGGTTCCAGAAAATCATGGCGATCAGCGCAGCGATAACGATCTGGATGCCGTTTTCGATGGCGGACGGGTCCGCGATGCCTTTGCCGATGCTTTTCGCCACGGCTTCAGCCATGATCGCTCCGAAAAAGTTCAGGATCGCGGCGTAAAAAATCGCGAACCGCGGTTTCAGCGCTTTGGTGGACACCGAAGTCGCGATGGCATTGGCCGTATCGTGAAACCCGTTGATAAAGTCAAAGAGCAGCGCAAGGATGACGATAATGACGATCGCTGTCACAAAGACCCTCCTATGTGGTTATAGATTATGTAGGCTCCGCTTCGAGGAGGAAACGCAGTCGAAGTTGTCCTTCCATTACAACAAATGTTAAGAATTTATTAAGACCATGAAGAATCATATCACACTCATGTCGAAATGTTGAGAAATTTTTAAGGTCCGTACGGCGCGAAAGCGCTTTAAAGATTGAACAATCTTTCGTATTTTCCGAAAGGACCGCCGCCCGGTTTTCCGGATATGGACAACGGCCGGTTCGGAAACAAAACAGATAAGGGGGTTATGCCCGTGTGGAACCATAATGCGGTAACCGAGCTTCTCCGCATTCGCTATCCGCTTCTCCAAGCCGGCATGGCCGGCGCCGCCGGAGCCCGGCTGGCCGCCGTCGTATCCGCCGCCGGGGGCCTTGGCGCGATCGGCGCCGGAGGCCTGTCGGGCGAAGAAATCCGCACGGCCATCCGGGAGATCCGGGCCCGGACAGACCGGCCTTTCGCCGTGAATCTGCCGCTGCCTGCGCCCGCAGCGCAAACGAACGCCGCTCCTTCCGATGCCGCCTCGTCGGAAGCCGCCCTGTCGGCGGAGATGCGGCGCCGTCTTCAGCCGTACCGGCAGGAGCTCGGCCTTCCGGAGCAGGACCCGCCCGCGCCGGACGCGCCTTCCTTTGAAGAGCAGATGGAGGCGGTTGTGGCTTGCAAGCCGCCTGTCTTCAGCTTTACCTGCGGCGTCCTGGACAACGAATGGATCGATGCGCTGAAGCGAGCCGGAACGGTGCTGATCGGCACGGCGACCACCGTCGCCGAAGGGGCCCATCTGGAGCACCAGGGAGTGGATCTCGTGGTCGGCCAGGGAAGCGAGGCGGGCGGGCACCGGGCGACCTTTCTTGGCGATTACCGCCAGGCCTTGATCGGCACCATGGCGCTGATTCCGGCTCTCGCTGACGAGCTGCACGTTCCCGTCATTGCCGCAGGAGGCATTATGGACGGGCGCGGCATCGCGGCCGCGCTTATGCTCGGCGCCTCCGGCGTTCAGCTGGGGACCGCTTTTCTCGGCTGCCGCGAGGCCGAGCTGCCCGCCCGCTACCGGGAGGCGCTGTTAACCGGCATGGAGGAAAGCACAGTGGTTACCCGCCTTTTTACCGGTAAGCCCGGGCGCGCCATCCGCAACCGTTTTACCGCCGAGCAGGCTGATATGAGGGAGGAGGAAATCCCGCCCTTCCCGGTCCAGGAAGCCTTGACCCGAAGCATCCGCAAAGAAGCCGAGCGCCGGGGACAGGTGGAATTTATGGCGCTTTGGGCCGGACAGGGCACCCGTCTCCTGAAAAACGGCCAGCCTGCGGAGGAAATGATCCGTCGGCTGGTCCGGGAAACCGGGGACACGCTCGGCCGCGCCGGCAGCGGTGACGCCTCCCTGCTAGGATGACGCAAGACCGTCCATTTGATTCCTTATCCGCCCGCAGCAAAAAGACGCCCCCGGCCATGCCGGAGGCGTCTTTCTTCTATGAAGGGGATAATGGAAGCAGAAGTGCAAACCGCAGCAGCGTTATTGCGGAGGCTGAACCATGGGCCGCCGGGCGACTCCTTCGGCCTGGGCTTCACCGATCACGGCAAGCCGAACCTGCTCGGCCACCTCGCGGTTGAACACGCTCGGGATGATGCAGCTTTCGCTCAGCTCCTGCTCGCGGACCACACCCGCGATCGCGCGTGCCGCCGCCAGCTTCATCCGCTCGGTCACCCGCTCCGCGCGGCAATCCAGCACGCCCCGGAACAGCCCGGGGAAACAGAGCACGTTGTTGATCTGGTTCGGATAATCCGACCGTCCGGTCGCCATCACGCGCACATACGGCCCCGCTTCCTCCGGCGTGATCTCGGGATTCGGGTTTGCCATCGCGAACACGATCGCGTCCTTGGCCATGCTGCGGACATCCCGCTGCTTCAGAAGGCCGGGGGCGGAAACGCCGATAAAGATATCCGCTCCGCGAATCACATCGGACAAGCAGCCTTCCTCGCGGTTCGGGTTTGTCCGTTCCGCATACCGGTTCCAGGCCTCGCTCCCGTAATCGCGGCCGCGGACAAGCGCCCCGCACCGGTCCACGCCGATGATCTCGGTCACCCCTGCGGAAAGCAGGATGTTCGTGCAGGCGGTACCGGCCGCACCCGCTCCGGAAACGACGACCTTGCAATCCGCCAAGCGTTTGCCCACCAGCTTCACCGCGTTCAGAATACCGGCGAGCATCACCACGGCCGTCCCGTGCTGGTCGTCGTGAAACACCGGGATGTCCAGCTCCTCGATGAGCCGGCGCTCGATTTCAAAGCAGCGCGGCGCCGAAATATCCTCCAGGTTGATGCCGCCAAAGCCCGGCGCAATCTGCTTCACCGCCCGGATAATCTCCTCGGTGTCCTGCGTGTCCAGGCAGATCGGGAAGGCATCCACGCCTCCCAGCTGCTTGAACAGCATCGCCTTTCCTTCCATCACCGGCATGGCGGCAAGCGGGCCGATATTGCCGAGCCCCAGCACAGCCGAGCCGTCCGACACAACCGCCACCGTGTTGCGCTTGATGGTCAGGTTGTGCGCCAAACCCGGGTTTTCGTGGATGGCCAAACAAACCTGGGCGACGCCCGGCGTGTAAACCCGGGAAAGATCGTCCGCCGATTGAATGGGCACCTTCGGCACGGTTTCCATTTTGCCGCCCATGTGCATACGAAAGGTCGGGTCGGCCACCAGGTTCCTCTGGTCCGGCCGGGCCGATTCGAAGGGGTCCTCCGTTTCCTGCTCCGCCACTTTATTCGACTGCTCCGCCATTGTCCCGTTCCCTTCAGTTTTTACCGGCCGCCTCGGCTTTTGCTTCCCGGACAGCCGCTTCGTATTTGGCTTTTTCCTTCATATAACACTTCCGGCAAAGAGGCTGGTACTTGTCGTTGCCGCCGATGTCGATTTGCTCGCCCGCAAAGACCGCTTGTCCCCGCTCGTTGAAACGGGTGTTAAAACGGGCTTTGCTGTTGCAGTGCCAGCAAACCGTCTTGACCTCTTCGATCCGGTCGGCCAGCTCCAGCAACCGCTTGCTGCCGGCAAACAGCTCGCCGCGGAAATCGGTCATGAGTCCGTAAGCGATAACCGGAATGCCAAGCGTATCGACGATTTCGGCCAGCGTGTCGATCTGCTCCGGGCCCGCAAACTGGGCCTCGTCGACAACGACGCAATCCGGCATCTCCGCCTTTACCTTCGCCAGCATGCCTTCATCCATCAGCAGCGCTTCCCTCTGGAAGCCGACCCGGGAAGTGACCTTGCCGATGCCGAAACGGGTGTCGACCACCGACGTGAAGATCAGCACCTTCTTCCCCTGCTCCTCGTAGTTGTTGGCGATCTTCAGAATATCCATCGATTTGCCGCTGTTCATCGTCCCGTAGCGGTAATAAAGCTTGGCCAATGTGGTTTGTCCTTTCTGCCGGCGGACAGCCGCGCGCGGCTTCCCCCGTCCTGAATTCCTTTCCTATTGTACCCCCCTCCCGCCGGAAAAGGAATAGGCGTGCCGCACGTTCCGGCATGGAATTTCCTTCTCACAGCGATAACTTTTCTCCCTGTCCGTCCCCTCCCGGGAAACAAAAAAACGTTCCCGCCGCGAAAAATCCGCAGAGGGAACGTTTGGGCTCCGGCGCTTCCCGCGTCCGGCCGCGAAAACGGGATTGCGCAGCCCGGGCCGCTTGGGAAGCATCCCGGAAATCAGCCTTTATAGCGTTTGACAAATTCGACGGCCTTCCGGATGTCTTCCTCCGGATTGTCGCCCACTTCGCGCTCGATGGTCAGGTAGCCCTTGTAGCCGATTTCCTCCAGGGCCGCAAAATACGCGTCGAAGTCGACTTTGCCCGCACCGAGCGGCAGCTCTTCAAAGAACTTGCCGTCCGAGCCCATCGCGGCGATTTTCTCGTGCGACATCTTCTCGAAGCCGAGCGCTCCGTACACCTCTCTCGGATCGACTTCGGTCAGACGCACGCCGTCCTTGACATGCGTATGTACCAAGTAATCCTTCAGCAGCTTGACTCCTTCGACCGGATCGTCGCCGGTCACCATGACCATATTGGCAGGGTCGAAATTAACGGAAACGCCGTTCGTGCTGAGCGAATCCAGGAACTCCTTGAGATGGGCCGCCGGCTCCGGGCCTGTCTCGATGGCAAAGTAAGCGTTTTTGCTTTTGGCGTAAACGCCGAGCTCTTCGCAGGCTTTCTGCATTTCCGCGTAAACGGGGTCGTTTTTGTCCTGGGGCACGATGCCGATATGCGTCGTCACCACATTGGTTCCAAGATCGACGGCCAGGTCCAGAATTTTTTTGGACATTTCGATTTTCCACGGATTTTCGTTCTTGTCTTGGAAGCCGTGGCCGGCCAGATCGCCGACAAGCGCGGAAATTTCCAGTCCCAGCGAAGCGATGTATTCCTTCAGCTCGCGGCGTGCGGCCGCGTCCAGGTTGTCCGGAGCCATTTCGCCTTCGACGGCGTAAATCTGAACCCCGTCCGCTCCGACCTCCTTCGCTTTCAGCAGCCCTTCCCGCACGCCGAGACGAAAGCTGTCCACGATAACGCCAATCTTATTGGATAACATTGTTCGATTCCCCTCTTTTCCCATGATGTGAAGGCTTGGCCTTTCCAATCATTTCGCCTTTATCTTATGCCATTGGGGGGGCCATTTCAACCGGTTAGGCCAATAAAAATTCAACAAAATTAAAAATGAAGAAAATTACCACTATTCGAAAGCAAAATGGAGCTTGGTTTCCACGTTCTCTTTCCCGCAATGACACGCTTCATTGCAAAACCTTAACGCTTTTGCTATAGTCACTACAGAATCCGGCATTCGGAATCAAGAGCGAACCAACCTCATATCCGTCCGCCAAACCTTCAACCGGGAGTTGAGGGTTTTCCTGTTGACCGCTGTTTTACCCATTCGCGCTTCACCCGGGAGGAACCGTCGAAATGACCGACAATCACGGCACGATCCGCAAAAGATCCATCATCGCGGCCTGGATCAGCCTGCTCAGCAACATTGCGCTCACCGGCTTCAAGCTGGCTGTCGGCGTCCTGTTCAACAGCCAGGTGCTGGTGGCGGACGGCGTCCACAACGCGGGGGACGTCATCGCTTCGGGAGCCGCGCTCGGCTCCATGCAGGTTTCGAACCGCCCGGCCGACGAAGACCATCCATACGGACACGGCAAAGCGGAGGTGCTCGGCTCGGGCATCGTCGCCCTTATTCTTGCCGTCGCCTCCGTTTACATGGCGATCCATTCGGCTGGCGTTTTGTTTGAAGAGCCCGCCGCTCCGCATGTGCTTCCGCTCGCCGCCGCCGCCGTATCGCTTTTATGGAAGCTGGCCCTATACGTGTACACAATTCGGTTGGGGCGCGCTTCGGGCAGCAAGGGGCTGATCGCCACCGCCAACGACCATCTGGCCGACGTGTACGCTTCCCTTGCGGCGGTAATCGGCATCCTCCTCGCCTTGATCGGCCATGCGCGCGGCATCGGCTTTTTGGCTTACGGCGACCCGATCGCGGGTATCCTCGTTTCGTTTCTCGTCATGAAGCTCGCGTATGACATGGGCAAGGAAGCGCTAAACATCCTGATGGAGCACAGCGTCGATCCGGCCGCCCTGCAGGAGTACGCCCGGCTCGTGAGTGAAATCCCGGAGGTAAAACGCATCGACCGGCTGCGCGGGCGCGACCACGGCCACTATGTCATTGTCGATGTCCGGGCTTCCGTTTCCGGGCTGCTCACGATCCAGCAGGGGCATGACATCTCGCGGCAGATCAAAAAACGCATCATCGACGCGCATCCGAATGTCGGCGAAGTGCTGGTGCATTTGAACCCGTGGTATGAGAACGATACCGGTCCTTCGCCCGCTCCGAACCCGGCGACCGCAAAAAAATAACCCCGGCGGGTTATTTTTTTCGCCCAATAAAAGCAAAATTTCACCATTTATAGTATAATTATGTGAAATCCCAGCAACAAAGAGAAGGGGCGTGTGCCGTGGGAGCGACAACTCCAAAACCAAACCTGTTTATCGGCTCTTCCAGGGAAGCGATCCGGGTCGCGCGAGCCGTTCACAACGGCCTCAAGCGCGTCGCCCAGGTTACGCCTTGGTATGCGGGTGCTTTCGGCGCCAATGAGTACACGATGGAAGCGCTGGAGCTGCAGCTGGACCGGAGCGATTTCGGCGTGTTCGTGTTTGCGCCGGACGATGTGGCCGTGATTCGGGGCAAGCCGGTGTTCGTCACGCGGGATAACACCCTGTACGAGATGGGCCTGTTCTGGGGAAGGCTCAGAAGGCGGCGCGTGTTCTGCCTGATCCCCAATGAAATTCGCGTGACGGAAGAAGCCGCAGCTCTTGGCGCCGAGGAGTTCCATCTGCTTTCCGATTTGCAGGGTCTGACTTTGCTCGAATATGAAAGGAGGACCGATCATAATTATTCCGCATCGGTGGATGTGGCTTGCGGCGAGATCGCCGACCGGATTGCCCGCGAAAGCTTTTACCTGGACGCGGAACGGATGCTTGAAAGCAAGCAGAGCGTTCTGCAATTTTTCTGGGAATACCTGCGCAACGTTACCGTCCCCGACCGGGCGGAAAAATTCAACGCCTTGAGCGAAGCGGTTCGCAACTCCCTGCTTCCGCCCGAGGAATTCCGCGTCACCGGAGCCGCGTTTTGGCGTACCTGCGGGGACGCCGGCATCGCCCAGATCGGAGGCAACGTCGGCAAAGGGCGCTACTTCCCGTTCAATGCCGGCCCGCCGGCGGGAAAAGGCGAATCGCCCAATTATGTGCTGGATGTATTTTTTAGCGGAAAATGGGCGTTTTACCGGGATGATGAAATTGCGAAAGTATTTGTTTTGTGCTATCCTTTAGGGAATGAACACGTTCTCTCCGTACATATCTCCGGCCTGAAGGATCTGTCGGAGGTGCAGCTGGCCGAGATCGTGGACCGCAACGACGAACTGCTTCGTACCATCAGACACCTGATCGATGAGGAGGTTCGCAATGAACGGCAACAAGGGAATCAACTTTCGAACGCACGAATTCAGCCTTGAGCATTTGCCGCTGGCGGCGGCGCTTTTGGGAGAGAGCGGCTTTCCGGCTCCCGGGTATATCCGCCACGCGGGCAAAACAGGCTTGTTTACCGGACCGTCTGTGGACGGCCGCGACAAACGCTACACCAAGATTATCAGCGGTACGGTGAACGACAACATGCCGTCATTCGCGAGATAAGCAGCAGCTATTATCCCGTACAAATAAATCAGGATGGAGCGCCCCTGGGCGTCCATCCTTTTTTGTTGCTTGCGCTTGCCCGGTCTCCCGCCGGAAACCGCTTAACGCCGCCTACACCATCGCACGGGCAAGCCGGCCCAGATAGCGCGCGCGGATAACGGCAAAATAAAGAACCTGTGCCGCCGCAAAAGCTGCCGATGCCGTCATCACGACGCCAAGAGAAAGCTCGATGTTGATATTGTCGAGCGTGTAATAAAGCACGACCAACGTCTGGACGGCGGAAACCAGCGTCGGAATGAAGAAGAGAACGGCCAGCTGTACCGTGATGCTTTTGCGCATCTCCCGCTTGCTCAGCCCGACCTTGGACAACGCCCGGTAAATAAGGCTGTCGCGCTCCAGCTCCGAGAACAGCCGGAAGAACAGGAAGCTGGCAGAGGCCAGCGAGAAAATCGCCGCGATGAACAACAGGATAAATCCGATAACGGAGGTTGTTTCCTTCAAGTACATATAACTTTGCGCCCTCATGGTAAACCATCCGTCCGCATCCAGCTCTTTATAAGCGGGGTCCTCCAATACAGCATTGTAAAAAGCAAGCTCCGGTCCGTTCTTCTCGGGAAACCGCTCCGGTTGCCAGGCCGGAATGAAGTACCGGTAGATGGTCGTGGCAAACGAGATTTTTTTCTCCGTCTCCGCAGCTTTGAAGGCGGCGTCCGTCACAACCAGCAGGCGGTCCATTCCCGAGCTTGTGGACAGCCGCTCCAGCCGGAGCGCCTTGTCCAGGCGGTAGGTTTTTCCGCCGGCCGTTACCGTGGGGGCACCGTCGTCCCGGTACGTAAACGGAGCGGCGCTGTAATACCGGGCGACGTCATCGGGCCATCCCCCGTCCGGCTCCGGCAACTCCGGAACGGCCAAGGGATTGGCTTTTCGGATGACCGCCGCAAGCTTCTCAAAATCGCTCCGGCTGATCAGCCTCACCCAATTGACGGACATGGGATCCTTGGTTGTAATTGCACCGCCGGCTACGACGTCGGCATTCGCCAGTTTGACCGATACCCGTTCATACGTTAATCCGGCTTCGCTCAGCTTGGATTCGATAATTCCCAGAGTGAGCTTCGTTTGGGCCGAGTTGTTGTAATCGGAATAAGAGACGGCAAACGGGTTCCCCCGGTAGACTTGTACGTTTTCATGCTTCATGGAGAGCACATACGCTATGCTCATGCAGGCGATGGAGGTAACGACGGTCACGAGGAACAGCATGCGGGCGTTGTCTTTGAGTTTGTAAGCCATGTCCGAAATCCACAGCAGATTGGTTTTTCTCCAGAACAAGCCCCGGCTGCGTTTCAGAAGCCGCACCGCCAGCACGGACAGCTGGGTATAAAACAAGTAAGTTCCCGGAATCCCCACCAGCGCGGTCAGCAGAATATTTTCGGTCGTAAACTTCTCGCCCGCCAGCAAATAAATCCCCGTTCCCAAAAGGGCGATCCCGAGAAGGGAGAAAAAAACGGACGCCTTCGGCTCCTTCTTCGGTTTGCTGCTGCCGGTCAGAAGCTCCAGCACCCGGTTCTTGCGGATAAACAGCAGCGTGGACGCGGAAATGGCCAGAAACAAGCCCATGAAAACGGAGGCGGTCAAAAGAATCGCCGAGCTTGGCCAATAGAAAGGCAGGTCCTCTATTCCGATCAGGCGGGTGCTCAGCAGCAGAAAAAATTTTGCCAGCAGCACGCCCCCGGCAATGCCGGTGACAATGGCGCCGCAGCCGATCAGCATATTTTCCAGAAAAATCAGCCGGTTCACCTGCCCGGACGAAGCCCCCAGAATCGTCAGGATGCCGAATTCTCGGTTGCGCGCCTTTAGAAAGACGCTCACGGAGTACAGCACATAAAAAAAAGAAAAGATGAAAATGATGTATTCCGCCACCCGGACGACCGTCCGCGTCATTTCCCCGAATTCCGAAACCGCGATGTCCGGATGATAGACCAGAATGGCAAACGCGAGAAAAATCATTACCATAAACGAGCTGCTGAGGTAATAGGCGAAGTAGGCCCGTCCGTTGCGCCGGACGTTGTTAAACGCGAATCGGCGAAAGTTCATGGGCGTTCCCTCCCCAAAACGAAAGCATGTCGATGATCTTCTGGAAAAAGGCCTGCCGGTTGTCGCCCCGGTGAATTTCGCTCACCATTTTGCCGTCCTTGATAAAGACGACCCGGTTGCAGTAGCTGGCCGCCAGCGGATCGTGGGTTACCAGCATGATCGTCGCGCCGTCCGTGCGGTTCAAGCTTTCGAACGTTTCCATGACCACCCGGGAGGAGTTGGAATCCAGCGCCCCCGTTGGCTCATCGGCCAGAAGAAGCGCCGGCGAGTTGATCACCGCCCGGGCGATGGCCGTGCGCTGCCGCTGGCCGCCGGAGATTTCATACGTCCGCTTGCCGAGAATGGCCTCGATGCCCAGATGCTCCGCGATCCGTTTCAGCCGCGAATCCATCTCCTTCAGCGGTTTGCCGTCCAGCGTGAGCGGCAGCACGATGTTCTCCGCCACCGTCAGCGTGTCCAGCAGATTAAAATCCTGAAACACAAACCCCAGCCGGCGCCGGCGGAATTCCGCCAGCTTCGCTTTCCCGAGCGCGTAAGGGTCCTCTCCGGCGATCAGCACTTTGCCCGAGGTCGGAGCGTCAATGGTGGACACCATGTTCAGGAGCGTCGTCTTTCCGCTCCCGGAGGGGCCCATGATGCCGACGAACTCGCCTTTATCGATGGTCATGTGAATATCGGTCAGCGCTTGTGTCGCCACTTTGCCGTCATAAATTTTGTTCAACCCGGTTACATTCAATATTTCCATTCTGGCACTCCCTTGCCGGATGCCGCGGACACCCGCATTGTTTGGTCATGCCTTTACTCTACCAGCCGCCGCCGGAACGGAGCCAGCGGTTTATCTTAACGGCTCCTTACATTTTCGTAAGGTTGCCCGGGACCGGCTTCAGCTCGGCTTGTCCGTCCCTTCTCCTGCCGAACGGTAAACACGCAGCCCCCGGGACCGCTTGCCGCCCGTCAGCATGACCGGCACATAAAGCAGCACAACGGCTCCCATGACGCCGTACGCCCATTCCAGCGTAAACGCGTCGGCCAGCATCCCGCTTGCCAGCGGGCCGATCATCATCCCCGCCGAATAAGCGGTGTTGTACAGGGCGAAGGTGACGCCGTAGGAGCGGATGCCCGTCGCTTCCGATGCGTCCGCCAGCTCGGGAAGCGAGGGAGCCAGGATCAGCCCCATGCCGACGCCAAGCGCCGCCAGCGCCGCCGCTTGCAGAGCGATGCTCGTCGGGAGGGCGTTCAGCGGAAGCGCCAGGGCGGTGAGCAGCAGGCCCGCTGCGATCAGCCGCCCGTTGCCGAGCTTCGCCGACAGGGAGCCGATCAGCGGCGAAGCCAGCCCGTAGGCCAGCGTCGGGACAGCGAAAAGCAGGCCGACGACGCCCGGGCTTGCATTCAGTTCCCGGCTCAAGTGCAGCGGCAGCGTCGGCTCCAGGATGGTCGGCACCGCCGCGCCAAGCGCGACCAGACCGGCGATCTTCAGCATGGCGGGATAGCGGAGCACCCGGAAAGGGGCCAGCATGTCCCCCTTTTCCAGTTCCGCCTCCGGCAGTCCCCTCAGCAGCACTACCCGCAGAACGCCGTCCAGCAGCGCGATGCCGGCGGCAAACAGAAACGGCGTGTGATAGCCGCCCCATTCAAGCAGCCAGCCGCCGACCGTCGGCCCGAGCAGCGTGCCGGCCGCTTGGCCCGACAGCGCCAGCCCCATCGCTTTGCCCCGCTGGTCGGATGGATAAACATCGGCGATCAGGGCGAGGCCGGCGCTCCAGGTGACCGCGGCCGCAATGCCCTGCAGCGCGCGAGCGACGGCCAGCATCCAGAACGCCGTGGAGAACGCGAACAGCAGCGTGGCTCCGGCGAGGCCGATGAGCCCCCACAGAAGCGGCCCTTTCCGGCCGATCCGGTCGGAGAGAAAGCCGAAGAACGGAGTTGCGGCAAAGAGCGCGATCGCGTAGCTTGCGAATAAAAGCCCCACTTGGGCTTGCGTGGCCCCGAGCGATTCGGCGTAGGCCGGCAAAACGGGAACCACCAGCCCGTATATCAGCATATCCGTAAAGACGGCAATGGCCACCACAAGCAAAACGGCTTTCCGGCGGCGGTTTTCAGGCTGTGGCTTCGTCATTTTTCTTCCGCCCCGTTCAAATAGTCTCTCAGCTGCCGGATAAATTTCTTCTGGACGCCGCACTGGTCGTAGATGTTTTCAAAGATCAGCCGGACCGGTCCCGGCACCGCCGCCTCGCCAAAGGCGCTTGCCTTGGCCGCATGCCCCGCCTTCATCGCTTCCAGCAGCTCATCCACTTCTTTTTCCTGCGCGTCAAGCGCTTCGAGAACGGATTCCTTCGGGATTTTGTCCATAAAGGTCAGCCCGGTGTAAAGCTCTGTCGGAAAAAGAACCGACAGGTTCCGAAAGCTCCGCTTCAGCAAATCCTCCAGCTCCCGCTCGCCATCCTCGGTAATCCGGAAAATGGCTTTGGTGCGAAGTCCGGTCTGCTCGATTTGCTCCAGCACCACTTTGCCCTCTCCCTGCAGCTTCTTCAGCGCATGGTAAATGGATGCCGGCTGCACATTCGCCCACATGTCCGTGCGCGAGCTTTGCATCATCTGCTGCATGTCGTAGCCGGACATCGGGCCCATGAGGTGGAGCAGCCCGAGAACCATCGTTCTTGTCATCCGTCTTCCTCCTTATTTACTAAATGTATAATACTAAACGTTTACTATTTGATTAGAAAATTATCACGTCTTCTCCTTCTTGTAAAGCACTTTTTGGCAGACTCGCCCATGGAACCGTTGAAAGGGACAGCGAAGCGCGCTCAAATGAGCCCATTCCTCTTGCTCCGGTCCAAGAAAGGACGCCAGCCGCCCGAAAAAAAGAGCCTCGGTTCCGGGCCGTCGATCCGCTCCAGCAACGCGATGGAACGGACGGTCCGGAGCCTTTGGCTCCCATGGATGAAGACGCCGCCGAGGGCCGGCCGCCTCCGCTATTCTCTTTCGCTTTGTGAAGGAGCATCCCGCTCTTTCGAAAAAAACGGCTCCTTCGGCGGCCGATCCCCTCCGCCCGGCGAAGCGTCGCTCCGGAAAATGAGCCGGACCGTCGTTCCCCTGCCGGGCTCCGATTCGAGCTCGACCCGGTGCCCGAGCCTGCTGCAGGCTTCGCGCACCAAATACAGGCCCATGCCGGTCGACTCCTTGTACTGCCGCCCCTGCTCGCCGGTAAAGTACGGGTTAAATACGCGGCGCAGGTCTTCCTTTGCGATGCCGATCCCTTTGTCGCATATCGACAGCACCGTTTCGGGCCCCTCCGTGCGGGCTTCGAATACGATCTCATCCGCTCCGGAGACGCCGGCGGAATAGTTGACCGCGTTTGCGGTAATCTGGCCGATCATGAAGAGCAGCCACTTGCGGTCGCTCCGGACGACCGACTCCCGGCCGATCCGGATTTCGGGGCGCAAGCCTCCCAGAATAAACAGCTTGCGGTTGTCCGCTACGGCCTGGCGCACCACCGCATCCAGCTCGACCGGACCAACGGCGAAATCCTGCTCGAACCGGTCCAGCCGGGACGAATACAGCACCGTTTCCAGCCCCCGCCGGATCCGTTCAACCTCCTCCAGAATGCTGTCGGCGGCTTCCTCGTCCTTCAGCTCCCGGGCGGTCAGCTGAAGAACGGAGACGGGTGTTTTCATCTGATGCACCCAGCGGTTCATAAACTCCGTGTGGCGCTTCGCGCGGAGGTCCGCCAGCTGCAGCTCCTCCATGTAAAACCGGCGCTGGGCTTCAAGAAGCCGGTTCACCGCCCGGGGAAGAGGCGACTCCTCCATGCCGGGCGCCCAGCCTTCCCGGCTGACGTTTTCCGGCCGGGCGAGCCGGGCGTAGAGCTTGCGGTGCGTGACGTACCGGTAAGCCAGATAGCCTGCGAGAATCGCGGCGGTCAGCCCGATGCCGTACAGAACAATCGAAATGGGCCGGTTTTCCCCGGACAGCCAATACAAAGCAGGAATCAGAACGGCCTGCAGCAGAAAAACCGCGATCAGCGGCACCTGCTCCTTCCAGAACAGCCTCATCGTTCCGCTTCGCCTCCGCCCAGCCGGTAACCCGCGCCGCGCACTGTTTCCACGGCTTCGCCGCCGCCAAGCTCCTTCAGCTTCTTCCGAATCCGGGTTACGTAAACGTTCAGCGTGTTATCGTCGACAAAATGCTGATCCTCCCACAGCCGGTCCAGCAGCTTCTCGCGCGCGACCACCCGTCCCTCTCGTTCCATCAGCGCCTGCAGCAGCACGGATTCCTTTTGCGTTAGCTCCACCGACCGCCCTTCCCGTTTCACAAGAAAACGTTCCGGATAAAGCGTCAAGCCGGCCGCCTGCAGCATACGTTCTTCCTGCCGGGCCGAATAGGAGCCGTAGGCGCGGCGCAGGTGGCTGGCGATCTTGGCCGTCACCACTTCGTAGTGAAACGGCTTGGTCAAGTAGTCGTCCGCGCCGTTTTCAAGCGCCAGCACCTGGTCCAGATGGCTGTCCCGGGCGGAAATAAACAAGATCGGGCACTTCGATTCGGCGCGGATTTGCCGGCACCAGTAAAACCCGTCATACCGGGGCAGATTCACGTCCAGCAGCACCAGATCGGGCTGCGTTTTCCGAAACTGCTCCAGCACCCGGTCAAACGCGGTTACCCGTTCCGTACGGTAGCCGTATTTTCCGATATGGGTTTCCAGCAGGGCAGCAAGCTTCGCGTCGTCTTCCACGATCAAAACCGTAAACATGGCTAGTCATCCAGCGAGGAGTCGACGACCTGCTTGGATACGCGTTCGAACAGCGGGCTGACCGACTCGCGGTTGTGGATGCGTTTGATCGCTTCCCCAAACAGCGGGGCCACCGACACGATTTTGATTTTGTCCGACAGATGCAGATTCGGGTTGTCGACCGAGTCGGTTCCGATGAGGCATTCGATGGGGCTTTCGTGAATCCGCTTGACGCCCGCTTCGCTGAGCACCATATGGGAAAGGCAGGCCAAAATCCGCTTCGCTCCGCGCGCCTGCAAGAGCCGGGCCAGCTCGGCCAGCGTACCGCCCGACAGCGAAAAATCATCCACGATCACGGCGGTTTTCCCGTTCACATCCCCGATCAGCTCCAGCATCTCCGCCTGCTCGCTGTGATCCTTGCGCGTCTTGTCCCCAATGGCGATGGTGGTGCCCAGGTAATCGGCGTACTTGCGCGCCTGCTTGGCAAAGCCGGCATCCGGCGACACGACAATCAGATCGGGCAGCTCCATCCGCTTGATCGCTTCGCACAGCACCGGCAGCGCAAACAGATGATCGACGGGCTTCTTGAAAAAGCCGGTGATCTGATGGGCGTGCAGATCCATCGACACCACCCGGTCGGCGCCCGCCAGCTCGATGGATTCCGCGCACACCCGGGCCCGGATGGACACGCGGGGCTCGTCCTTCTTGTCTCCTTTAGCGTAGCTGAAGTAGGGCATGATCACCGTGACCGAATCGGCGCTGGCCCGTTTGAACGCATCGACCCAGAACAAAATTTCGACAAATTCATCGTTCGGCCGCATCCCGATCGATTGAACCAGGTACACGTCCTTGTCCCGGACCGTTTCGCCGATGCGGACAAAGGTATTGCCTTCGGAAAAGTTGATGACCTCCGAGCGCCCGATTTCACAGCCTGCGAATTTGGCCATTTTTTCGGCGAACGCCCCGCCGGAGCTTCCGGCGAATATTTTGATTTCTCCGTCATTCATTTGTCGCATCTCGCACCACACTCCCGCCTTTCACTATACCAGTCTTTCCCGCTTCGCGCCTGCCTGCGCAAAAAATGTCGGCGGCCCGCCACAAACAAGAAAACCGGCCCCTCCCAACGGAGAAACCGGTTCAGGCGGCAGCTTTCAGCCGGCCGCTCCAAGATAACGCAGCAGCATTGTTTCCATCTCTTCCATGCGCTTGCGGTAGTCACGCTCTTCCCCGCCGCCGATAAACTGCAGGGCGATGCCGTCCCGGGCCGCCCAGAACAGGCTGGCCGCGGCTTCCGGGTCGGTGTCGGAGCGGAACTCGCCGGTCCGCACGCCTTCCTCGACGATTTCCCGCAAAAAGCCGGTCGCCGTCTCGTTCTGGCCGCGCATGAACGCCCGCAGCTTTTCCGAGCGGGAGGATTCCAGCCAGAAGTCGAGGTGGAACGCCAGCAGCCGGCGCAGATCGTCGAGGTGCTGGTCCCGGAAGCTGCCGAATACAAGCCGCAGCTTCTCCCGTGCGCCGCAGGCGTCGGGGAACCCGGCGCGCAGCCGGTCGACGGTCCGTTTCATCCGCTCCTGCATGATGCGGGCGTAAATTTCTTCTTTTCCGGAAAAATAAAGGTAAATCGATCCCTTGCTGACGCCTAGCTTCCGGGCGATATCATCGACGGTGGCGGCCCGGTATCCTTTTTCGGCGAAGCAGTGCAGGCCGGTTTCCAAAATCGCGGCCCGGCGTTCCTCTTTGTAGGCTTCGGATACTCTTGGCGACATAGACGCCCTCTCTTACTTGAGGTTTTCGGGGTTCAGCACGTCCAGCTCGGGAATGACAAACCGGCCGTCTTTGCGGATCAGGCGGTCGTCAAACCAGATTTCCCCGCCGCCGTACTCGGGGCGCTGGATGCAGACCATGTCCCAGTGAATCGCGGATTTGTTGCCGTTATAGGCCGCGTCGTAGCATTGGCCCGGTGTGAAGTGGAAGCTGCCCGCGATCTTCTCGTCGAACAGGGTATCCTTCATCGGTTCAAGCACATACGGATGGAAGCCCAGCGAGAATTCCCCGATGTAGCGGGCGCCTTCGTCGGTGTCGAAAATCTTGTTGATCCGCTCGGTGTCGTTCGCTTCGGCCTTGACGATTTTGCCGTTTTCAAAGGTGAGCTTGACGTTCTCGAAGGTGAAGCCCTGGTAGGGAGACGGCGTATTGTAGCTCAGGACGCCGTTGACCGAATCGCGTACGGGCGCGCTGTACACTTCGCCGTCCGGGATGTTCCGCTTGCCGCAGCATTTCACGGCCCCGATGTCCTTGATCGAGAACGACAGGTCGGTTCCCGGGCCGACGATGCGGACTTTGTCCGTCTTTTTCATCAGCTCTTCCAGAGGGGTCATGGCCCGTTCCATCTTGCGGTAGTCGAGCGTGCAAACGTCGAAGAAAAAGTCCTCGAACGCCTCAGTGCTTTTGCCGGCCAGCTGCGCCATGCCCGGGCTCGGATAGCGGAGGATAACCCATTTGGTGTTCTTGACGCGGTTTTCGCTATGTACCTTGTGGCTGTAGAGGGATTGATACAGCTTCATGTTGTCCGCCGGCACGTCGGCCATTTCATAAATGTTGTTGCCGCCCCGCACGGCGATGTACGCCTGCATCTGGTCCATGGTATGGCTGTCGTATTCCGCCCACGTGCTCATTTGCTCCTCGGTGGCGCACTGCGCAAGGGCGCGCGTTACCTGCGGATCGCGGATGGTGACAAACGGGCGGCCGCCCGCTTTGTGCACGGCTTTGACCAATTCGGTGATCAGCGGCGTGTCGATGCCGATGGCTTCGATCAGCACGTTCTCGCCCGGCTGCACCTCCGTAGAGTAATTCACCAGGCCGTCGGCCAGCTTCGTTAAACGCGGATCAAGCATAGTTTTTCGCTCTCCTTCAATAATGGTTTCCGGTTCGGTCTTCTAAAATGACCGGGTAGTCAGTTTATATTTTGACATAGCGCCGCGTCACTTTCAAGAGGTTCGGGTATTGGATTTCGTGCGGCCTTTCGAACCACTTACGATTATCAAGTAACTATGCTATAATGGTGTGGGGAGATGATGATGATGACCAAAGAGCATGCCCTGTGTCCCAAATTTGAAGCCGCCTTCGAGCTGTTCGGCAAACGCTGGACCGGCTTGATCATCCAGACGCTTTTGACCGGAAGCAAACGCTTCGGCGAAATTGTCGACCGCGTCCCTAACATGAGCGACCGCATGCTCGCGGAACGCCTCAAGCAGCTGGAGGAGGCCGGCATCGTCGAACGCCATGTCTATCCCGAAACGCCGGTTCGCATCGAATACCTGCTGACCGAGAAAGGCAGAAGCCTGGAGCCGATCATGAAGGAAATGCAGGCGTGGGCGGAACGCTGGATCGTGCTGGCGCCCGAAGCCCACTGACGATTTGGCCGGCTTGCGCAAGCCTATGCGGCCAATCAAGGCGGCACCTAGCCGTCACCGGATAAAAAAAGAGCAACGGACGATACTACTCGTGCCGCTGCTTTTTCTTTTTTGTTAAACTAACGTTTCGTAATCGACTTGACATTAATAAGTAGATGGTGTACCTTAACAGCAGAGAGAGGCGTTTCCAAACGTCACCCATACTTTGTCAGAGAGAAAGGACGAAACCGAACATGGCAAAATTGCTGTATATCACCGCACATCCGAATGACGAGCAGGCTTCCTACAGCCTTGCCGTCGGCAAAGCTTTCCTGGACGCTTACCGCGCCGCACATCCCGGAGATGAAGTCATCGAGCTCGACCTGTACGAGCTGAACGTTCCGCACATCGACAACGATGTATTCAGCGGCTGGGGCAAGCTGGCCGGCGGCAGCGAACTGACCGAAGCCGAGAAATTCAAAGTAAGCTTCCTCAGCCAGCTGGTGGACCAGTTTGTCAGCGCCGACAAGTACGTTTTCGTCACTCCGCTGTGGAACCTCAGCTTCCCGCCGGTGCTCAAGGCGTACATTGACGCCGTCAGCGTAGCGGGCAAAACCTTCAAATACACCGAGAACGGCCCGGTCGGCCTGCTGCCCGACCGCAAGGCGCTGCACATTCAAGCGCGCGGCGGCTTCTACTCCGAAGGCCCGGCCGCCGAAATGGAAATGGGCGACCGCTACCTGAGAACGATCACCCGCTTCTACGGCATCACCGACTACGAAGGCGTCTATGTCGAAGGCATGGCTTACGCCCCGGACAAAGCGCAGGAAATCAAAGCGGCCGCCATCGAGCGCGCCAAGGAAGTCGCCAAAACGTTCTAAACCTCCGCTGCATAAAGGACGGACCGGGCATTTGCGAAGCTGCCCGGTCCGTCCTTTTGTTTGCGCCGCGTGCGAGGACGGGCGGCGGGTAACGGCGAGCGCCAGCGGTATGCCGGGGCGTAAGCGCCCCGGGGCGAGGCGAGCCAGCGACCGGCAGCGACGGGAGCGGAACCCGCGCAAATGCGGCAGGCGGTACGCGGCGGGCGGGGCCCGCCGGGAGCAGCCCGGGGCGACGCGGCGAACGGTACGCGACGGGAGCGGAACCGCGGGACTGCGGCGGGCGGTACGCGACGGGAGCGGAACCGCGCGAATGCGGCGGGCGAGGCTCGCCGGGAGCGGACACGCGCGAATGCGGCAGGCGGTACGCGACGG
>NZ_JCAPET010000052.1:0-27322 GCF_059735245.1 Gorillibacterium sp. sgz306347 | reverse complement strand
GCGGGCACCACAGACTATGAAGTTGCGTTTTTTTCAGGGTAGAAAGGGATTTTGGGATTACGAGAAGGAAGAAGCGTGGCTGAGCAAGATGTCCGCCATCGGGATGGCACTGAGCGACTACAGTTGGCGCCGATATGTTTTTGAGGAGAGCCTCCCGAACGAATATACCTACCGGATCGAGCTATTGGAGCACGCGCCTGCTCATCCGGAAAGCATCGCTTATCTAAGCTTCTTGGAGCAAAACGGGATCGAACGTGTGGCGACCTATATACGGTGGATCTATCTCAGGCGCAAGTCGTCGGAAGGCGCATTCGATCTTTATTCCGACTTGGAATCCAAGAGCAAACACTATCAGCGAATCCATGTCCTATGGACAACGGCGATGGTAGTTGAGTTCCTGGCGGGGCTAACAAATCTTTTGGTTGGCTTTTTAAATCTTAGGGTTAATGAAAAGCTGGAAGGCTTCGCACTCGTAAACTTTACTACCGCCTCCTCGTTGCTCCTGCTGGGTTTTCTCTTTTGGTGGATGGTCAAACCCCTTCGCAGGAAAATCAAAAAGCTTCAGCAGGAAATCCGAATTCGAGAGTAAGAGAATAAAACCTTATTAGAGGAATCAAAAAAGCGACCTTAAAAGGCCGCCGGGCTGTCGAGAAAGTCAGGCATTTTTTGTGCAAAAGTGCAGCGGGCGCGAATTTTCCATTAACCGGAAGGTTTCGCGCTTGCAGCGTGGACAGGAAGTGCAAAAAATCAACTAATCCGATCATTTCCGACTATTCTCGACCGATTAGATGCAAGAAAGCAATTATTTCTCCATTTTTCTCCGAATATCGCTTGATTCGTTGGAATTAAGGGCGTGTAGGGAATTATTCCGCGATTGGAACGGGACACCATCGAAAATAAGTTTCGCTGTGCAGCTATTTGCCTTTTTTCTTTGTCTTCGTTTCCCGACAAGCTGAGCTGCCTTAATGGTCGCTTCGCTTTTTTTAATCTCGTTCAGGCTTCCGCCGTTCCGCGTTTCCACATGCCGACCGAATAGATTGCCAAAATCAATACCTGGGCCAGAATCACGATCAGCGCCGTCCGGTCAAAGGCGAGCTCCGTGCTGAAGGAAATAAAATTGTGGACCATATGCCACACAATCCCGATCCAAAGGCTGCGGGTAATGCTGATGATGAGGGCAAGCGTTAGGCCGGCGAGAAAAGCAAAGGCGATCTGCAGCAGCACTTCGGCAGGTTCCGTCCCGCTCAGGGCGTTGGCGGCATGCAGCACGCCAAAGATGAGGGAGGAGCCGATAACGGCCTGCTTCCGGCTTTTGCCCAACAGAAAGGAGAAGGACAAGCCGCGAAAATACAGCTCCTCATTGAAGCCAACAACGACAGTGAACAGAGCCAGGGCCGCATATTCGGCTCCCGGACGGTCAAATGCTGGGGTGTAAACGGCAAGCGGTATCGCCTCTATCAGCAGCAGCGGCACCCAAAGCCACACGGAGCGTACGCTGCCGGAGGCAGGCCGCCGGAAACCGGCCTCCCCGGCTGAAAAGCCGGCGCGGCGCAGAAGCAGCAGGCCCACCAAAACGGACAATACCACGGAGGCTGTCATAACAAGATAAGCAGGGACCTCCGCCAGTCCGGCGATCTCGGCGGCCGCGGAACCGATGGCGGTAAGTAAAGTGCAGATTACCGCCGCGATGATGGCGGCGGCATAAGGATGTTTGCGAATGAAAGTAACGGACATGGTTAAAGCTCCTCGCCTTCTCTTTTGAGTGTAACCAGCAACCCTTTAAATACGCGGCCCAATACGGCCTGGGCCTCCTCGTCGTCCATCGTGCTGCCGTTCGTTGCAACCAGCGAGGCAATGCCGTGGGTCGTATACCAGACACCGGCATACAAGCTGCGTGCACGATCAGCCGAGAGGCCGGTCATGTGCCCGATCATCGCGATCACCTGGTCGTCGCCTTCGGTCGCGCCGGCGATTTCCGCCACCTTCTCCTGCTGGAGCCGGCCCGACATAAACAGAAGCTGGAACAGCTTTTTTTCCGTTCGTGCAAACCGGATGTAAGCAAGCCCCATCGCCAGAAAGCCGTTGCCGCCGCTCTGCATCGCCGCCAGCATTGCGGTATTATACAAGTGCTCGGCATAAGCGCAGATTGCTTCTCTTAGTTCTTCCATGGATGAAAAATGGCTGAATATCGGCTGGGTGGAGGTACCGAGCTTCTTTGCGACATTGCGTGCGTTGACGGCATCCATCCCCTCTTCGCGCAGCAGCTCAAGCGCCGCTTCCAGCACGAGGTCACGCGTTACTTTCGGCTTCGGGGGCATAAGATTTCCTCCTCAACAATAAAATAACGTTCGTTATATTATATATGTTATATTACAAACGTAATTTTATCAACAATTTTTTTTTACAGCCTGCCAAAAGCGGTTCTTCCCCTTAGAACCGTCTCGCTACGGGACCCGGATCTTAGGAATAGCCATCGTCTGAATCTCCTGCACGCCAGGCACAAACCCAAGATGGTAATACCCGCTTCGGCCTCATGCCTTCCATTACGATTGAATAATTAGCATCTATTTTTCCTCTTGTTCCATCCGTTTCCTATGGATAAAATTGGTCCAGATATAAATACGAATTGGGGTATTACAGTGAATACTAGATTCATCAACTTCGAAGGAATTCATGGAAGCGGAAAATCAGCTAGGGTCTTTTTTGAATATCACATGGACTCCACAATTGAAAACCCGTGCGACATAAGAATGACGGCGGTACTGACGGAGGAAGAATTTGCGGACATTCTGCTGAAATTTTCTGCCTGCCGGGAAATACTCAGGGAGAAGGCGAAGGTCTACAACGGTTGGCATTGTGTCTTTCTGCCCGATGTTAAGGAATATCCAGAGCTCCATGCTGCATTGGAGCGTTTTAAGGCGGATAACGGGAATCTGGAGACGGAACGTTTTATGCAGGCATTAAAATGCAGAATAACGGCATTCGTTGAACAAGCCCTCCATTCGAATCAGGTCTATGTGTTTGAAAATGTTCTTTTTCAGCAAATTCTTAATGAACTGATGCGAAAAATGGACGGTGAGGAACAACAGATGATGGACTATATTTTAGAGGTTGAACAACTATTGCTGCCTCTGAACCCAATGGTTTTTTATCTGTATCCTGACAATTTAAAAGTACAAATAAACAAAGTTGCAGCAGAACGAGTGTCCGACAACCATGCATTATATCCCGACTGGATTGATTGGATGGTGGAGTATTTGCAAAACTCCCGGTACGGAAGGATGCGCAACGTGACCAGTCGGGATGATCTTATGTTCTATTTTCAAGAGAGAGCCGCGCTAGAAGAAAAATGCTTTGAAAGGCTGCGTTCAGACAAAGGTCCCCTATGCGGGACCAGCGGCCGAGGCTCTTTCATAGGGCAGCTCCAGCGTGTCCCAAGCATAAACGACTCGCTGTACTTCGCCATCGGGGCTCAAGAAAAAGGAAAAGGTGCTGTCGCATACCTCACATGCAAAATCGACCCGCTCCTCCTGTTCGGCTACCAGCTTTAACGCAAATTTCTTTCTTTTCGCCTCTTGGATAAACAGCCGGTCCACGTATAACCAGCCGTTCTCGAAAGAAATTGCAAATCGCCATCCTGTCGGCGGAAAGCGGTACTCCCCAATAAGCGTTTCGTATTTTGTATAGTCCACATTCTCGCGGCTATCCGGTTTTACGATGACCTGGGGCTCTTGAGAGAATAAAATCGACTTTATTCCCTTTGCAATTCGGCCGATCGGTACTGCGTCATTATTCGAGAGCAGAATGACCGTATAGTCGCCATGCAAGTATTTATGTACACTGCAGGTGTACCCGTATATGTTGCCATTCACCAATATCTCATCCACCGGGTCCCCATTTACCGAGCATCCATAACCCATAGAAGCCCCTGCATACCACAGATAGCCATAGGGAGTCATCATCTTTTGATAGGATTCTTTTTTAATCAGAATCCCCTCTGCCAAAGCCCGCGTCCACTTGAATAGATCATCGGCATTGGAACACAGAAACCCGCTCCCGTAGGCTCCGGACATTTCGTAATAATCCGCTTGAACGACCCCTTCCCCTGAAAAAGAGTACCCGTATGCTTTATTCGGAATGACATCCTCGTTGCGGCACACCCGGGTAACTTGCAGTCGGGCAGGCTCAAACAAATACTTTTGATAATACGCCTCAATGTCCATTCCTGAAACCAACTCAACAACTTTTGCCAGAAGCACATAATTGGAGTTGCTTTTCTCTATTCCCTGGCCCGGTTCGAAGTGCAAAGGAGCTTCATTCAGCCAGCTTAGAATCTCATCCGCCGACAGCCGAGCCCTGGTGCTATACGCCGGCAGCTCTGTATAATCCGGTATGCCCGAGGTAGAGGACAACAGATGATGAATCGTCATCTGTTCGGCATATTTATAGGTTTGGATATAGTCCTTTAACCGGTCTTCCAGGTTTAATTTTCCCTTATCAGCCAATTGCAAGATGGCAGCTGCCGTAAACTGCTTTGTAACGCTGCCGATCGGATAAACGGTGGATGCATCGTTGGGGATTTGATATTCCCAGTTTGCGTAACCGTACCCCTTTCGTAATAGAAACCGGGTTCCCTGAGTGACGGCCACTGTTCCGCTGAACCGGTTCGCACGGGACCATTCGTCCATGTAATGCTCCAGCTTTTGTTCGATTGTCTTCATTATTCTCTCTCCCTTTTAAGTATTGCAGCCTGAGTCAGTGTTCTCATTGCCCTGCTTCCTCTTGCTTGCCGGGCTGCCGGGTGAGCGCCCTTTTTGCGGCAAGCCAGTACCGTGTCCGATGGCAATTAACGCGGCGGTTCATATAATAACCTGACGTCGGACCGCAGGAGGATGATTCTCAGGATGGCAGCAAGGAAACAATCCGCTCATAAGCGGAAACCAAACGTTCCATCCCAATCGTTATCCAAAAAGTCAATCGCTCAAATTGCGAATCAAGTTGTGAAACGAATCCATGACATAGAAAACAATAAACCCCGAATGGAGAGCAAAGAAAACGTACCCGTTAAACAAGAGCAGACCCAGAGTAGAGAAGAGGATCGGCAAATTCAAGCGAGCGCTTATAAAGATATAAAACAAACGAAAGTGCTCATCGTTTCCTGCATGTCCGGCGAGGGCGAATGGAGGACGGAGCAGCTTGTCGTTGAGAATATAAACCTGCTGGCTCAAGAGGCGGTGTTGGTAAAAGGTTTCCAGCTTGTTTCGAAAAAACTGTACTCGTTCAATCCCGACCTGCTGCTTGTGCTCGGCATGCGGGAATCGGCGGCATTCGAAGAACTGGAGGCGAACGTACCGCCCCCAGTCAAAAAAGCCGTATGGCTGTGTGACGTGGCCGGTGTATCGGAGGCGTTGGGTCGAGCCGCTGCGAAGTTTGACCTTGTTTTTACTCAAAATGCAACGCACGTTCCTGCCTATAAGCAAGCGGGCTGTAAGCAGGTTATCTACCTGCCGTTTGCCGCTGATCGCACGCTCTACTATCCGAAGGCTGTAGAGAGCCGCTATCAATGCGATATGCTTGTCATCGGAGATGCGTCTCCGCACCATAGAGAACGAATAGCTGAGCTCCGGCAAGCAGCGGGAAATAGAAACGTATTTCTCATCGGAAATGGCTGGGATGCATCCCTCCCTTTTATTTGTGTAGAACCCCATGACGAGCTTCAAAATTATTATAATGGCGCGCAAGTAATTGTTCATTGGCAGCTTCCGCAGCAGCAAATTCTCGAGATATCAGCATGCGGAGGCTTCCAAATTGCCGAGGACCACCCGAATTTATATTCATACCTCAGTCCTGGCGAGGATATCGAAACCTTTCAAACCTCGCGCGAGCTGGGAGAAAAAGTACGAGAATACTTCAACCATGCGGATCGAAAGCGTGCGGTTTCCACAAGAGCTCTGTGGGGAAGTTGCTATAAATACTCCTATCTTCAAATGATTCTCAGGCTGCTCCACGCAGCTTCGGTAACTGGAGGGGGAAGCTAGATTGAAGCTCATCGCTTTTTTATTGCCCCAGTTTCATCGGATACCCGAGAATGATTTGTGGTGGGGAGAAGGGTTTACGGAATGGACCAATACCAGAAAGACTCTTCCTTTATACGAGGGTCACAAGCAGCCAAAGGAGCCGTACGCGGATTATTACTACAATCTATTGGAACCGTCCGCTCGCTATTGGCAAGCAGAGTTAGCCAAAACGTACGGTATATACGGCTTTTGTTACTACCATTATTGGTTTAAAGGAAAACGGCTGCTTGAAAAGCCGTTCGAGCAGGTCCTAGAGCTTGGCGAACCAAACCTTCCCTTCTGTTTGTCGTGGGCCAATGAATCCTGGACGCGCAGATGGGACGGGGGTGACAAGGAGCTCCTGATCGGGCAAGATTATGGCGACGAGGGCGATTGGGAGACTCATTTCTATGCGTTGCTGCCGGCTTTTCGGGATAAGCGGTACATCTTCGTTGAAGGGAAACCGATATTTCTGATCTATCGCCCCGGAAACTTTCCCCGCTGCGAGGATATGATTGCTTTATGGAATAAGCTGGCGGTTGAAAATGGCTTAAACGGCATTTATTTTGTCCGTACGTTGGGAGGCTTTGAGCTTCTCAACCAGCAAGGATTTAACGCTAGCGTGGAATTCGAGCCCCATTATACGTTTGCTCATAGCGGCGCCAAGCATTTGTGGCGCTTTCTGAGAATAGGCGATCAGGAACACCTTGTCTTTGACTATGACGACGTATGGCTCACGATTCTGAACCGGTCGCATCATAGAAATGGTGAACAAATCTTTCCCGGAGCCTATGTGAATTGGGATAACACTCCACGGCGTGGATACAAGGGGCAGAGCTGCATTGGCGCAACCCCTGCAAAGTTCAGCTGGTACCTGTCCAGGCAAATTGAACGCGCCGTCAAGTTATATAAGAGCGAGTTTCTTTTTATAAACGCCTGGAACGAATGGGCCGAGGGAACCTATCTGGAGCCCGACAAACACACGGGATACGGATATTTGGAGGCAGTTCAAAGAGCGTTGCGGTCGGCCGGTGTGCAACCGTAACCGGGTATTTCAATCCATCACGTAATGCGCTGGATCGCAAGATTCGGCGTCCCCCCGGATACGACAATGAATACGACATAGTCGAACCCATCCGTTCCCCTTAGCACTAAACCTGGCTGATTCGTAGCGCCGGCAGAATAGAAAAGAACCTGTTGGGGGCTCGGCACACTGGCCGGAAGTGTCGCCTGGGTGCCGGAAGCCAGCCGGAAGACGGCGGAGACGCTGCCGCCGGTGTTTACCGTGCCGCCGACGCTCAAGTGATTGAACACCGTTTCGCTGCCGTTGACCTGAAGGTGCCCTTGAATCGTTTGATTTCCATTGACCTGCATATCTTGCATTACAGTCTGGTTGCCTGTTACCAAAACCGTATCAAATGTAGGCAATATCATCATTCCTTTCTAGGTTTTGTATTTATCATATGTAGGTTCAGCAACTTGGTTATAGTATAATTACTACATTTTTCTGCGGATTTTCCAGACTATATCAAAAGCGACTTTAAGAATTTTACAGTTTATTTGAAATTGCGGTCCCCTCACCTCCCCCGCCCTTCAATAGCCTCTGATTTCATGATACCCGTGATCCGTACAAAACCGATTGTACAAAACAGACCGAATTACATGCGGGATCTGAGGTAGTCGGAAGGGAGCATGGAGCTGAAATCCAGAAAGTCCCGTATGCCGTGGGCTTGGTCATAATAACCGCTGCGCAGTGCAGCCTGAGTCAATGTCATCTTTTCATTGCCGTTCAGCAGCCGCAGCATTTGCTGATACCTTATGATCCTGGAGAAGGTTTTCGTCCCTATGCCAATCCGATCGTAGAATATCCGCATCAGCTGTCTCTCACTGATTGCCTCTCTGGATGCGATCTCCTTGACCGGTATGTTTCCCTTTGCCCGATAAATATGCCCCAGGCAATTACGAAACGTATCCTCCCAAGCCAAATGGCCGGATAACCGCGAAAGCATGTATCTTTCCGTTCTGCAGACGGCCTCATGGATCGATGAAGCCCCGTAAAGCTGCCCCCTCAGTTCATTGGCAAACCCGTTCGCAACCTCCGCGAGGTTCACCATACGATTGGTAAATAAACTGGCGGACTCCCTTATAAAAGGCTGTAGTCCTCCCGGATAAAAACGAATGCCGAACGTTTCCACCCGTTCAAACTCCATATCAATCCAAAGGGCCCGATCCACCGTACCGATAACGAGGCACTGGATATGCGGCAAAACTCCGCTGATTCGAAACACAATATCCATGCAACCGTCCGGCACAATCATCTCCGTGCTGTCGATGCGTTCCTTCTTTGAAGCTTCCACCTGCATCGCATACCAATAACAAAAAATATATTTTTCAAGCTCGGCGGCAGGCTTCCATTCGCGATATCTGCCTGGAGAAGATAAGTTTGTTGAATGCGCCTGTACGGGAACATAAAGACACGGGTTCATCTTGCTTTCCCCTTCTTTTTCCGGAAGTTTTCGTTTCTAGTCATAAGCAATCCAAAAAACCCACCTTTCCATAGTGGGCTTCTTTAAATATCTCTCCCATATCCAGTTTAACCCTCCTTGCACATTGGAAGCACATGGAATATTGGTTATAGGAAAAGATTCCGCCAGAAGTGATTGCGGAGGAGCGGAACCATCGTGCTCTGTTGCGAGAAATCCAGATTGTACACTTGATTCGATAGCACGATAAGGGTAGGATCGGAAGTAAGGGTTCTTAAAAGAACAGACCAAGCAAGGAGGGTCCCATGAAAAAATTAAGCAGAAACGACCCTTGTTACTGTGGAAGCGGCCTGAAATACAAAAAGTGCTGTTTGAGCAAAGACGAAGCAGCCAACGTAACCCGTCTATCCGCTCCGGAGCCTCTGTCTTTGGCAGACACCATAGATCATGAGCTGAAGTGGCCAAATGAGCTGCACCGGCAGATTGCCCATCATTTTTATGATGGGAGTTCAGGCTTATATGAAGAGGAACACATCGCCAGCTTACTTCTTATTTGGAACAAGTTCGTGTTCGAGGTGAATCCGGTCACCCAGAAGCTGGGTGCCTACCCTTCGGCGTTAGAATATCTTCTTTGCCGGATTTACGGCTATCGTACCACCCAAAAGGGGCTGGCCGAAAAATACAAGGTCTCGGTCGCGACCTTATCCCAGCGGGCCAATCAGCTCTTCGATTTTTTGGATGATCTGGCTGCCGAAGGCCCAGCAGCTCCGAACCCCCATAACATGGAACGGGAGATGGCTCGCCTTTCTGCGCTGCTTGAAGAGCAAAACTTTGACACTCTGGAAGAAATGAACGAATTTCTTCAACAGAATATAAACGGCAAGCCTTCCCCAAGCAAAAAGTCGAAGAATGAAGATCAAGCGGCCGATCTTATCTACAGGGCATTGAACGAACCGAATCCGCAGCGCCGAATGAAGCTGGCTCAGGATGCGCTTCAGCTGGACCCAACCTGCGGGGATGCTTACAATATTCTTGCCGAATGTGCATCCACGCCAAAAGAAATGGCCTACCTATACAAACAAGGGATGCTGGTTGAAGAAAAGCGGTTAGGTAAAGCCTTTTTCAAGGAGCATGAAGGGTTCTTTTGGGGCTACCTGCCTACACGGCCTTATATGCGGGCAAAAAAAGGGTATGCGGAGGCATGCGCCCTATTGGACAAGATGCCCGAAGCAATCGAACACTACCGCGAGCTGCTGAAGCTTAACCCAATGGATAATCAGGGGGTACGCGAATTGCTCCTCTCCGCTTATATTGAGACGATGAAGTGGGAAGCCGCGGAGCAGCTTATCCGGCAGTACGATGAAGACAGCAGCGCTTTCTTTAATTACAGCCGCGTCCTTGTGGAATATGGGCAAAACGGGCGATCCCCCAAGATCTCCTCGCTTATAAATGAAGCAGTCGAGCAAAATCCATTCGTCCCTGCGTATCTTCAGGGCAAGAAAGGACTTCCCCGCAGCATGCCCGATTACATCGGATATGGAGATGATCGGGAAGCCATTGCCTACGCGCTCCTTAACCGCCACCTCTGGATAACCCGTCCCGAATTGCTGCGGCTTCTTCCGGAGCGAAGGAAATAAGCCGGTGCTATTTGCTTTTCATATCCATTGGAAAAAGCACCCCTTTGGGGTGCTTTTTTGGTATGGAGCGCGAGAAAGCCGCCGGTCGGGAATCATTCCAGCACGGCAGAAAGAATTCGTTTCATTCCCCATCATCCAACTCTTGCCCCTTTACATCTCTCTTCATTCGCTCGGCCAAAAATCCTTTTTCCAACCGCAAATGCAGAAGCTCCGTTCGCAGGTCCTGCTCCATGGTATGGACAGAAGTTGCGATCTCCTCGCCGATCGTCCGCCCCTTTTCACCGTATCGACTGACGTATTCCAACAGGGTCCACTGGCAGCCTTCACACAGCTTGATTTTCTCCAACAGTTCTTCTTCCTCATCAACCAGCTTCTCATAAAAATCATAGACCTCAGTCATGAGTTACTCCCCCCTCACTGGTATTGTTCGAGAGATGCGGCATGATCGTTTATTAAGGTGTACTAAGTTGTCTCGTGGCAGGGATGAAAACATGGACGATGACTAGAGGTGGAACTCAGCCTCCCCCAGTTCATCCATTTGCGTTCTTTGTTGATGACGGCAATCGGCTATGCAATTCGTTTTTCTCACCTTCCGCCACAAACTCGAATCTCGGAGGCAATTTGTTTGCCTATTACGACTGCTCTCTCCCATCTACGCTCTCGTACTACGCACTCATCATGTGGGTCAATTTTCCTATAACAAGTATATGAGATATGAATTTGCTTTTCAATGCCTATAGGATTGTTTTTATATAACGTCTATAGTAAATTGTCGTTCCTTCATTTTCGCTCTATGTTTTTTTTAGATGGTAACGCCCCGATTGGAGTGAGTCACTTGTCAAAAGCGGCAATATTGGTGGGTCAGAATATACGAAAAATCCGCCAGATCAGAGGATTAAGCCAGGAAAATCTGGCCTTAAAAGCGAGGATGAATCCCGTCTACATCGGACAAATAGAACGCGCGGAAAAAAGCCCGACCATTGACAGCCTTGAAAAAATAGCCGGGGCTCTGCAAATCGGGCTGGAAGAGCTATTCCTATTCGATAATTTATCTTCAGAAGAGATCGAAATGCCTTACGTGGAAAAAATCTTATACGAGCTCAAAGGCCGGACGGCAGCGGAACAAGAAGCGGTATATAAGTTCGTTAAGCAGCTTCTTCGGTTTCGTGATGAGAAAAAATAGTTCTATCATTCCTCAAATATAATTACAATGGGTATTATTCTAATGGTTTGGGGTTCGTACAAAAGCAACATTCCGTGATCGAAAAAAAGATGGAGAGCCGGGAAAACATTCGGCCCATTTCTAAAAGCCCGTCCATTTGCGAACCGCATCCATCGTGCAAGATGGTTAAATAACAAAAAAGCGGCCTTACCGGCCGCTTTTTCTGATATTTTAATGGGGGCGAGACGCGGAAATTCCACAACCCACTACCGTCTGATGCTGGGACTGTTTGGGGGTAGCTTTGTCCGCTGCATAAGCCAGTAGCTTGCTCGTATCAATGATAAGCTTTGCTGCTCGAATGAAACCGAATCCGACGATATCATGAACATCAATTTGATTTCAACCTTGCATGAACTCACGCTTAAGTCACCCAAAATTAGAGAATAACGGCACATAGACGTCTACAGATGTTCACTGTTGGTTACCGGACATCCGTACCTTCTACAGCAGTTTCAGATACCAATCAAATGTCTTACTAAGCGTTCTTGAAACGAGTGCAATAGAAGGTGTCGAATCCCCTGTTGTGTGGGCGCGATCGAGTGCGGCATAGTACTCCGCCCGATCTTCTTTCTCGATAACAATCGGCGGGTAACCGCTCTTCATGAGTTCAAAATTAAGCAGCAATCGTGCCGTTCTTCCGTTACCGTCAATAAACGGGTGTATTTTTATAAACTCACTGTGAAGCAAAGCCGCTCTTTCAACTGCATGTGCATCCAACTCCCAACCTTTATAGAACCGAACTAGCTGCTCCATCTGTTCCGGGACACGAACAAAATCAGGAGGAATATGGAGTGCTCCGCCTATGATGACATTTTCCTTCCTGTAAACACCTGCATGCTCGTCCTCAATCCCTTTTAAGATCAAACGATGAATATTCTTGATTTGCCATTCGGACAATGGTTCTCTACGGTTAACAATATCCTCCACGTAGAGAATAGCATCCTTATGATTAATGACTTCCAAATGCTCTTTAATCGTCTTCCCGCCGATGGTGATCCCCTCAAGGGCAACCTTCGTCTCCGATAAAGTAAGTGTATTGCCTTCGATGGCATTGGAATGATAAGTCCAGTTAATTATCATATGCTCCCGAATGCTGCGCAGGGTATGTATCGGCAGCGGCCTCTTTTGATCCAGAAGCTGTTTCTTTTCATCAATCTCCAGGAACATGATTGGATATTCACTCCGATCAAAAAAACGAATTGGATTAATTATACATCAGCTTGAATCTTAAACCAAACAGCAAAAATCCACTACCTCATTCGATAGTGGATTTACATGATGGAGGCGAGGGGAGTTGAACCCCTGTCCGAAGATAACGCAACACAGACTTCTACGGGTGTAGTGACAGTTTTGATGTCACCCGAGCGACGCCCCGTAACCGGCTTCGCGTTGGGTCAGCCTGATTGTCTTCTTCAGCACTCCCCAGGCGGAGATGTGACAGCGTATCCCACTAAGAGTGAGCCCTTATCCCGCTACATGGGCGATAGAGAGTAAGAGCCTGGAGACCGTTATTAGGCGGCCAGAGCCAGAGATTGATTACGGTTGCCGTTTAATAGGCGTTAGCTTAGTCACGATTCATACGATGGTCTATACAACTGTCACACATTCCAATATCATGTTTACCTACAGTATAAACCGTCCCACAAGTGTCACAATAGCTAATATCGCTAGGGTCCCCCTCATAACCACATGAAAAACAAACCCATCTGTCCTCATCTCCTACTAGTGACTCTTTACCACACTCATCACAAGTGTATAAGGGATATTCTCCACCCTGAGTTACACATTCATACTGACTAATATGAAGAACTTCTTCAATGTAATGTTGTGCTAGAACCTCTCCATCTTCGTGATGTTCACAGAATAAACATTTTGCATTTGTGTCGCCATCATAAGCAACAATCATGGCATCTTGACCGCAATGATTACAGTTTGTAATAAAACTGTTACCTGATTCTTTTTCTAAGTCAGCCTTAATTAAATCCATTCGTTCCTCAACAAACCCTTTAAGTTCTTGTACTCTTTCCCACACTGATTGAAATAAGTCTTTTTCTGCTTCATTGAATTCATCTCTATCGAGATTCTTAAGTATGAAGTCAACAACCACATTAAGTACTTTGTAGAAAGAAGATTTTAAAGCGGTTATTGATTCTTCCGATGTAAAGTGAATGAATTTATTTCGCTTGGCCTTTAAGACTTTTAATTCGTCTTTTGCTGGCTTGCTCAATTCTATCCCAGATATATTTTGCAGCCGAGAAATACATTCATCCTGATCAACGCTGACAAAGTCACCGGTTCTAAAGCTCAGTAAATTGGCTTTAGATACATCTTTGTATATTAATGACCAATGTTCTTGGACAAGTCTATGTTTTAATATTAGCTCAGTTCCTGATGATAGATGTAGTACCGCATATTTTAAGTCACTATCCCTCTCCTCTTTGAGCAAGTAATCTAAAGCGGATTCAACGAAATCTAATCCATTTTCCAACAGACTTAATCCAAGCTTATCATCCACGTTTCTCGCCCCCATACATTCAAGATACTAACGCGAAAATTAATCCAAGCTTTCAGATCCTCTTACCTGATGCACAATAGCATACAATTTCTTGTTATTTACACTAAAGGCAGAGTAACGGTCCGGTCTAACGTCTATGCCCGACTTATTCATATTTAACTCACCAATACAGCAGCATATAATTGACGTATTATTTGTTTCAAGATGTTTTATATAGTCCTCCAGAAAACCAAAAAGTCTAAATTGAGGGCGGTTATTTGCTTCAAAACGTTCATTAAAATGAACCTTTACCTTTTTGTTATTATTAATTTTCAAATTAATATAGGCGTACTTTTTTTCTTCATTCCAATAAAACTTCAAAACCTCTCCCACAACACACCTTACTTGCCCAATGTCTTTTTCATCAATATTCTCAATTTTTCTAACAGGTATGGGCGGCTCTCGGCCCTCTGTAACATCTTCACCTTCACCAAACAATGCACTCAAGCCGCTCGGAAGGAGCGTAGAGTCTATTTTCCCACCGCCTCTGACTCCATCAGCCTTGATAGTCCCTTCGCCTGATGAAAGCCCAGAAGTTCCTTGCTTCTGCAGAAAAGCTCTGTACGCACGCGACAAAACTGAACTCATATGCTCATCAGATATATTATACTTATAAGAAGGATCCCTTCTACGACGAGAATTTTCAGACTCTTCCTGCTCAATACCATTAGGACAACCTTCAATATGTAGTCCTTTTAATGGTTCCGTTTCACTTTTTCTCCATGTTCGAAAATGATTGACTTGAACATTGCCAGATACAAATATAAGTTTTGCAGTACAATTAGGATGTGGACAATATAAATGATCCCTGTATATTGTTTCGTAGCTCTCCTTATCTAAATCACTCGGGTTTAAGTAAAGTATGAGCTCGGTCCCATCTGTTTTTTTCTTTCTATATACTGCTTCGGTAATCTTAATTGACAAAATATTCACCCATTTCATTCTGTACGCTTGTAAAAAAGGCAGTCACTGCATAACAAAATCTCTTAGCCTTGACTGCCTCTATCGATGACTCATATGTAACTCGAGAATTATCTAGCCTCTTACCATGACTTCATTGATCGATCTAATCCTAGCAACCTCTAATTTGTTGAAATTTTCTATTGTTTTATTGTAGGCATTTCCCATATAGTTTTTATAATGTACAGTGATTGCTATTGCATAATTAATAAAGTCAGGTACATTCGCAGTATTCCGTTCCATACCGTGTAGAACTAAATAGGGTGCATTTATGCTCTGGTATTTATTTATTGGTATACTCTTTTTCACAATTGTATCCCACTTAAAATTAGCTCTTCTCTGCTGCTCATTTTTATAAATATTACCTGAAGCAGTTACTGGATTTGGGCCTAATTTCCAGCCCCTTTAATAATAGTTGCTCAATTTCATCCTTATCATTAATTAAATGCCTCTTAAACTTATTTTTCTTATCCGGGGAAATAATTTGATAAATATTTGACAGCCAACATTTTCATATATATGTTGACAATTAACAGCCGTCACGAGTCGAAAGAAGGAGATTTTTTCTACCTGTTGAATTTATTAATAGGAATTTTGTTTACCATATCCTTACGATTATAGTCCTGGATGGTTGAGGTGTTAGTAATGGCTGCAATTGATATCCGTATAGATAAATGGAAAAAGCGACTCCTTGATTTGGGAAAGAAAAACAGACTCATCAATTATCGGGAAACCAAGCGTTCCAACATAAAGATTGTAAATCCTGATCTTGCCGAGTTGTTTAGGCTCCTAGTCGTGAATGAGACAGCCTTAGAATTTCCTTTCCCTTATGAAGAACTCGAAGATGAGGGCGACGAAGTTGCTGAGCCATTTACTTCACTTGGTGACATCCAAACTAACCAATCCATCAAAGAGCAGCAGAAGACTTTAAGAAATCTTCGAAATAAAGCTAAGACAGCACTTGAAGAGCAGGGCGTCAATATCCTATATCTCACATTTGGCTTTCTCAAATGGAGGGAGAGCCTTGACTCTGACCAAACCATCACATCCCCTATCGTGCTTGTTCCTGTTTCACTTACACTAGAGTCCATTACATCCCCTTTCGTCCTGCGTTTACATGAAGACGAGGTTGTTATCAACCCAACATTAAAATATAAGATGGAACACGAATTTGGGGTAACTCTACCTGAATTTGATGCACATGAAGACAACATAACAGATTATCTCTCGACCCTTAGCAAAATAGTTATTAAGAACAAATGGGAAGTAGCTTTCGAAACAGGCTTAAGCCTACTCTCATTTTTGAAAATAAATATGTATGAAGACCTTGATAAGAATCAAGACAAAATTAAGGCCCATCCCGTTCTTCTCGGGTTATCGGGAGACAGAACTCAGATCAAAACATTGCCTGCTGAATTTAATCACTATGATCATGATAAGAAGACACGGGCTATTGATACGTTTCAAGTTGTCGATGCTGATTCCAGCCAGCAAGATGCCATTCTTTATTCAAAGAAGGGTGTCAGTTTTGTTCTGCAAGGCCCCCCAGGCACTGGGAAAAGCCAGACCATAACAAACATAATCGCTGAGAGTCTTGCTGAAGGTAAACGGGTCCTCTTTGTGTCTGAGAAAATGGCGGCACTTGAGGTAGTACATAAACGCCTGTCTCAGGCCGGCCTCTCCGACTTTTGCTTGACCCTGCACAGCCATAAAGCCAACAAGAAAGAGGTTCTGAATGATCTTGGACGCACACTGACATTAAATCGATTTAAGGTTCATGAAGAGGCAATCTCACAGCTTGAATTACTTGAGCGACAAAGAGAAAAATTGAACCATTATGTTACGGAGCTCCATACGATCATCCAGCCACTTAATCAATCTCTATATATGGTTAATGGGAAATTGGCAAAGTTATATGAGACCCCCGACGTTATATTCACCATTAACAACGTTGCTGGTACAACACCGGAACAATTGAATCGATACAAATACCTTCTAAACGAGTTATCCAAGACCATCGGAAAAATGACTGCTGATTATGCTCTAAACTCATGGAGAAACTGCAATGTGCCCAATGTTTCACACGAACTAAGACATGACATTGAAACAAACCTAAGGAAGCTAGCCCCTGCCTTCGAAACATTGTTAGAGACTATCAACAAAACGAACACAACAGTTGGTTTGAATAGGGGATCGAACTTATCCGAGATAGATGATCTCATTGAGATCCTCAATGTATCTGAGAAGTCACCGAGTATTCCGATCCATTGGGTAACAACGGATGACATTTCCTCGCTTATTCAGCAAGCAGAGAAATATCTCGAGATGAAAAAGGAGTATGAGGAGTATCAGGCTCAACTGCAAAAGGTGTATCATAGCGATTACTTCACAATGCAAGCTGAAGCTAGAAAGTCACAACTCCAAACAAAAGTCTTTGCCATTAAGCCGTTATTAAACTCTGATAGTTTCCCTACGGAAAACGATGTAATCAAGTTTGCTAAATCAATCATAAATGAACTATCCACTGTTTCCAAAATATTAGAAACCGTATCTGCCGCGGCAGATAGTATTGCTGAAGCACTCATGCTTCCATACAAATCCTCTGTTTCAGGCTTAGAGAGCCTACATGTGTTTATTAGTTATATACTTCTTAATCCAAGGCCAACCGAGGCATGGTTTGAACCGGGCAAGTACACAGCAATTAAGAAGATATCCTTAGAAGCTAAGAAGACCTACGATCAAATTAATGAAATTACAGCTTCTATCAACAGCCTCTATGATAAAGAAATCTTTGAGTTGGACTTCTCATCTATGCTTAAACGGTTCAAAGTTGAATACACCTCTTGGTTTAAACATCTTAAGAAGAGTTATAGATCAGATAAAAAACAAGTCCTAGGCCTTATGAAGGGCAGTAATCAAAAGATCGATGATCAAACAATTATCACCGTATTAAATCAGTTAAAGGATCTCTCCGATAAGCATGCCTGGCTTAAAGAGAATGATCGCCTCTTGAATGAATTGCTTGGAAGCCATTACGCGGGGAGTTTAACGGACTGGGAACTACTGGAACACTCACTTGAACATTTTTCAAGCATCATCAACTCATTCTCGGGTGAACCAATACAATCAAGCGTTAAGAACTTCCTTATTGATAGCGGTTCTACCTATCAAAGCCTTAAAAAGCACCATGAGAAGCTTGGAATGATTAAAGATAATGATCTACCGCTCATTCTCCAAAGAGTACTATCAACAACTTCGGATTATAAGGCCATGGAATCACCCGTACTCCTTGAAATGATTACTAGTGTAATTAATTCACTACAGGATCTAGATGAGCTATTTACAGAGGTGACCAGATTCAGCAGTAAAGAATTATCTTATGACGAGGTAATGGACGATCTCTCCAAACTCGAGATCATTCAGATCACTGACCTTACGATTAATTCGGAGAGTGAACGTCTTAAAGAGACGTATCAGAACTTCTTCAATGGTAGTATCCAGACGGACTGGAATTCAATCTTAGGTTCATTATCTTGGACAGGCGATTTCAAAAAGATACAAGAAAAATATGCCTTACCAATAGATTATATTAATCGCATTTGTTCCGACACATCATTCATCTCTGATGTCTCCGCATACAATAAGAACCTAAAGGACAGCTTGTCCCAGATACAAAAGGAATGGCGATGGTATGCAGACCTCTTCGACAACAAAGAAGAGTTAAACCGAACAGACTTAACAGAGTTGTCCTTAAAGATCCGCAATTGTCTAAATAACATTTCCGCATTGGAAGAGTGGATTGATTTCCGTAGTTGTAGGGATGAGTGTAATAAAGAAGGCCTAGCGGAGTATGTCCAGAAGATAGAAGAGCTTAAGATCGACAAGAACCAGATTGTAGGTACTTTTTTAAAGCGATTTTATCGACTTTGGGTAGACTCAGTGATCCTTAAGTTTCCTACAGTTAATTCATTCCGTAGTCGAAGTCACGATGAGATCATTCGTGAATTTAATCGCCTTGATCTGACTCAGCTTAACCTAGCCCAAACAAGGATTAAAGAACGGTTAGTCTCGAGGTTACCGGACCTTAACACTGCTACAATGGCCGTAGATGAGGTTGGGATATTAAAACGTGAATTAGGTAAGCAGCGTAAAATACTTCCTCTTCGAAAACTTTTCAGGGCGATACCTAACCTTTTGCTAACCTTAAAACCTTGTCTTATGATGTCTCCTCTGTCAGTAAGCTTATTTCTGGATGCGGATAATTATAATTTTGATGTTGTTATTTTTGACGAGGCTTCACAGGTTTGTACAGAAGACGCAATCGGAGCCATTATGAGGGGTAGCCAAGTTATCATAGCTGGCGACAACAAACAGTTACCTCCAACTAGCTTCTTCGCCGCGAGTACATCAGATGGCGACTTTGATGTGGACGATACTGATGACGAAGGTTTAGATGATACAGACGCCTTTGAATCCATCCTTGATGAATCTTTAACTGTTCTTGCAGAGCGTACACTAAGATGGCATTACCGAAGCCGCCATGAACATCTAATCGCTTTTTCTAACGCCAAGATCTACAATCATGATCTAATCACATTTCCTTCTCACATCGATAAGGTTCCTAATCACGGCGTTGAATACATTTATGTCGAGAACGGGGTTTATGACCGGGGTGGCAAGAAGTGTAACTCCAAGGAGGCTGCACGTGTAGCAGAAATGGTTTACGAGCATTTCCGCAATTATCCCGACAGATCCTTAGGCGTAGTCACTTTCAGTGAAGCCCAACAACAAGCCGTTGACACTGCCATTCGTCAATTGCGTTTACAAAACCAAGAGTATGAGAAATTCTTCAATGAAGACAAGGAAGAGGCATTCTTTATTAAAAACCTGGAGAATGTGCAAGGTGATGAACGGGATACCATTATCTTCAGCATCGGCTATGCAAAAGATCCAAACGGTGTAATGTATATGAACTTCGGGCCTTTAAGCAGATCGGGCGGCTTCCGCCGGTTAAATGTTGCCATTACCCGAGCGAAATATAACGTGAAACTAGTGGGATCAATCCGGCCAAATGATATAAAGCTGGAGAGCACAAACGCTGAGGGTGTCAAGATGCTACGTTCTTACATTGAGTTCGCCATGAATGGCCCTGACGCAATCCTTAACGAATTAACGTATACCGATACAGTAAACGTGGACTCCCCGTTTGAAGAGTCTGTTTATGACTTCTTAGTTAAGAATGGATTCTCTATAGCTACTCAAGTAGGCTGCTCCGGGTATCGAATTGATCTAGCCGTTAAACACCCCACATTAAGCGGTAGGTTCGTCCTAGGGATAGAATGTGATGGAGCTACTTACCATTCAGCCCGGACGGCTAGAGAACGCGATAGGCTGCGTCAAACGGTCTTAGAGGATATCGGTTGGAAGATCTATCGCATATGGTCAACCGACTGGATTAAAGACCCAATAACAGAGGGACGAAAGCTACTTGAGGCAGTAAATAAAGCATTAAATGAATACTCCGAAAGCAATACTAATTCGGGAGCGACACCTAGACTTCAAGACGATCTCTATCAAGAATCGATAAGCATTGAGGTTATTGAAAATCCCGTATCGAATGACGAACACTCATACGATAACCCCTATTCATTCGATTATTACGAAGAGGCCAATGTGTATGAGGTAAAACGCCCTTCAGATGATACAACGTATTTGAAGAACGTTATCAAGCATGTGGTCCAGAAGGAATACCCGATCCATTTTGAATTACTGTGCAAAAGATTGGCCGGATTGTTTGGAAATCAAAAGGTGACAGTCAAAGTCCGGGACTCAGTCAACTATGTGATCGATAGGTACCTTACAGATAAATTAGAACGGAGAGAGGATTTTCTCTGGATCAAGGGAGCCGACAACATCAAAGCGAGGGTCCCCCTTTCTAATGACGTTGGGGTTAGAACAATCGCTCATATCTCGCGGGAAGAAATCGCTGAGGCTATGCTCCAAATAGTGAGCAAGAGTATCGGAATCACTACCAATAATCTTTATTTGGTTACTGCACGTGCATTTGGATTCAGCAGAACTGGAGGCAACATCAATCATGCCATGCAGCAGGCATGTGATTATTTGATTGAATCTGGGGTTGTAAAAAATTCGGGCGGCAAGATTGTAACATTGTAGAATTGCGAGAGGCATTCACTGCCTCTCTTTTTCATTTCGTTATTATATGTATTCATGGCGGTCAACCCCCTCTGTCTTCGCATAGCATCAGGGAAACTCACTGTATGCATGACAAGAAGACATGTACAAAGCTATGCACAGCAAGGCATTATAACCACCATGTATAGCTACATCCGCATAAAAAAACAGTGAGCATGCCCTTTAAGAGCACACTCACTGGCCTTACGTATGGAGGCGAGGGGAGTTGAACCCCTGTCCGAAGATAACGCAACACAGACTTCTACGGGTGTAGTGACAGTTTTGATGTCACCCTAGAGACTCCCCGTCACCGGATTCCCTTCGGGTCAGCCTGATTGTCTTCTTCCGTTAGCCCCAGGCGGAGACTAGCCGGCGTATCCCACTAAAGTTGAGCCCCTATCCCGCCACATGGGCGATGGAAGGTAGGAGCCTGGTGACCGTTATTAGGCGGCCAGAGCCAGAGAGTTGTTTTGTTTGCCGTTTAATTGGCTTTAGCGTTGTTGAAGTGGACGCGTCCCCACTACCCGCTACCCATGCCCGAACTATCCCCGTCGAATCCAAAAACGCCCCCGTAATCGGGTCGCTTCCGAATCAAATCGTGCGAACGGAATCGAGCCATAAGCAACTCATTTACAAAATCATTATACCACATTTCCGCCCCAAACGGGGAGGAAACCGCAAGAAAACCGCGTAGTTTCTGCATGTTTTCGAGCAAAACAGTCTTTCATCCAATAAATGTTTAAATGCATAAAAAATTTCTTTTCTTAACCTTTTCTCCGCCTAATGAACCAAGCGCGTGAAATTTTTGCGGCCTAAACCATAGACTTGCTTAGTGATCCGGCATGTAAAAAGGTAACGAGATTAAGCAGCCGTTACCGCGCCACCTTTTGCTTCTCGCGCAGCGCCCGCTGAATGTCGCGGTTTGCATCGCGTTTGGCTGCGGTGTCGCGCTTGTCATAGCTCTTCTTTCCCCGGCCGAGGCCAAGGAGAAGCTTGGCATAACCATTTCGCGTGTAAACCTTGAGCGGTACCAGCGTGTAGCCTTCCTGTTTGACCAGCCCGAGCAGCTTGTTGATCTGCGAACGGTGCAAAAGCAGCTTGCGCGCGCGCGTCGGATCGGTCGGGTTGTTCCGGTTGCCCTGCTCAAACGGGCTGATGTGCATGTTGTGCACAAACGCCTCGCCGTTTCGGATGGTCGCGAAGCTGTCGCTGAGATTCGCTTTGCCGCCGCGCAGCGATTTGATTTCCGTGCCGGTCAGCACCATGCCGCATTCAAAGGTTTCTTCGATGAAATAGTCATGGGAAGCCTTTTTGTTCTGGGCGAGCGCCTTGTGTTCCGCATCGCTTTTCTTCGCCATGTTCCCCACTCCTCATCTGTTCCAAACTTTTGGCGGCTCTCCCGGCATCCGTCGTTCCCAAATCTTCATGCCGCCTGTTCTGTTCCACCCTGATTTCGTCCTAAAAGGCACCCCCGCCTCTTATAAAAAGAGGGAGAACCCGCCGCAAAAGCCCGATCCATCAAGGTTCAGGACCTCATTGTAACAACTCCCCCAGTGCAAATCAAGGGGAGCGTTCGGCTTTAGTCAATCCTTCCGGCCGCTGCGGAAATTCTCCGGGTTCCTTGACACTTCCTTCGGGTGCCCCGTGAAAAAGCCAGCCGCCCAACGCGGGCGGCTGACCATGCAAGGTTCGTGCTACTTCTTTTTACGGCTGCGCTTCGGTTTGGTTTCACTGATCGAATCGGCTCCAGCCTCGCCGCCGTTCTCGCTCGTGCCGCCCGGCTTGCGCGTGCCGGCTCCGGCGCCCCAGCTCGCCGCCGGGCCGCCGTAGAACTGCACGCCCGGCGCTTCCTCGCGCCGGCGTCCGCCTTTGCGGCCCGCTCCGCCGCCCGGCGGGGGTGTCGTGCCCGGCCCGACGGCGAAGCCGCCGGCGCCCCGGCGGCGCTTGCCGCCCACGGCGGCCGGCACGCCTGCTTGCGCGCCGAGCGCCTGCCCGGCCGTCATCGCGCCCGCTCCGCCGCGCCCGCGCTTGCCGCCGGCACCGCGTCCGCCTGCGCGGCCTGCCGCGCCTGCCGGCTCCGCGGCCTCGCCGCCGCGCACGGCGAACGCTTCGCCGCGTGCGCCGACCGCGCCGCCCTGCGCGAGGTCGCGCACCTCGCGCGCGGCCCCGCCGCGGCCTCCTGCGCCGCCTTTGCCGCGTTTGCGGCCGCGTTTTCCCGCGCCGGGCATCGGCCCGCTCATCCACTCGCCGGCGTCGGCCTCGTCCGCGCCCGGAGCGCCGTCCGGCGTCACACCCGCCGGCTCGCCGACCGCCTGCCCGGCCGCCAGCGCGCCTGCGCCGCCCCGGCCGCGCTTGCCGCCGGCACCGCGTCCGCCCGCGCGGCCCGCTTCCGCAGCTCCGCCGCCATACGCGCCTGCCTCGGCGCCCTGCCCGCCGGCTCCAGCAGCCGTCCCGCGGCCTCCTACGCCGTCACGCTCAGCAGCTCCCCGGCCGCGCTTGCCTGCGCTTCCGGCCTTGCCGCCGCGTTTGCCGCCTGCCTGCGCTCCGGCCAGCACCGCAGCAGCGGCCTTCGCCCGGCCGCCAAGCTTCGGCTTGCCTTTGCGCCCGCCGCGCCCAAAGCCGCCTTCGCCGCCCGCGCGGCGCGGCTTCATATCGACGAACTCGAAGTCGATATTCCGCTCCTCGATGCTCACCTTCGTCACCCGCACCTTGACCTCGTCGCCAAGGCGGAACATGCGGCCGGTCCGTTCCCCGACCAGCATATGCTGCGCCTCATGATGGATATAAAAATCATCCGTCATGTAGCTCAGCCGGATCAGCCCTTCCACCGTGTTCGGCAGCTCGACAAAGATCCCGAACCCGGTCACGCCGCTGATAATGCCTTCGAATTCCTCGCCTACTTTATCCAGCATGTACTGGGCTTTTTTGAGGGCGTCGGTTTCGCGTTCCGCTTCCACCGCCAGCCGCTCCCGCTCCGAAGACTGGCGCGCGTAATCGGCCATCCGGGCGTTCAGGTGCTCCAGCCTTTGCTCGGAAAGCGTACCCCCGTTTTCCAGCACCTCGCGAATCACCCGGTGGATGATCAGGTCGGGGTAACGCCGGATCGGAGACGTAAAATGCGAATAAAACTCCGCCGCCAGCCCAAAATGCCCCAGGCTCTGCGAATCGTAACGCGCCTGCTTCATCGAACGCAGCAGCACGGTGCTGATGACGGTTTCTTCCTTCGTGTCCTTGATTTCCTCCAGGATCGTCTGCAAGGAGCGGGGGTGAATTTTGTTCCCTTTCCCGCCCTTCAGCGCATATCCGAACGCCGTGATGAACTCGGCAAAATGCAGCAGCTTCTCGCTGTCCGGCTCTTCGTGCACCCGGTACAGGAACGGCATTTTCAGCCAGTGAAAATGCTCCGCCACCGTCTCGTTCGCCTTCAGCATGAATTCCTCGATGATCTGCTCGGCGATGGACCGCTCTCTTTTGACGATATCGGTCGGCTTGCCTTCCTCGTCCACGAGGATTTTCGCTTCCTGGAAGTTAAAATCGACCGCCCCGCGCTGCATCCGCTTGCGCCGGAGCATCAGAGCCAGCTCTTCCATCAGCTTGAAGTCGTCCACCAGATCATTGTAGCGCTCCGTTACTTCGGGGTCCTCGCCCTGGAGGATTTTGCGCACGTTGGTGTACGTCATGCGCTCCACCGTGCGGATCACGCTTGTAAAAATATCGTGGTTCACGACAATGCCCTGCTCGTCGATCTCCATTTCACAGGACATCGTGAACCGGTCCACCTTCGGGTTCAAGCTGCAAATGCCGTTGGACAACCGGTGCGGCAGCATCGGAATAACGCGGTCGGTCAGGTAAACGCTCGTCCCGCGGTTATACGCTTCCTTGTCCAGCTCCGAGCCTTCCCGCACGTAATAGCTGACGTCCGCAATGTGCACGCCGAGGTGGTAGTTCCCGTTGGGCAGCTTTTTGACGATAACCGCGTCGTCCAGGTCCTTCGCGTCTTCGCCGTCGATGGTGACGATTTTTTCTCCGCGCAGGTCGCGTCGTCCGGCCAGATCGGCTTCGGAAATCGTATCCGGGACGCGCTCCGCTTCCTCCATCACCTCGTCCGGAAACTGCTCGGGCAGCTGGAACTGGCGGATGATCGACAAAATGTCGACCCCCGGGTCGTCCTTGTGCCCCAAAATCTCGATGATCTCCCCTTCCGCCGCCGAGCGGCCTTCCGGGTAGTTGACGATTTTGGCGACAACCTTTTGTCCGGTCACCGCGCCCATAAAGGCATGCTTCGGGATAAAAATATCCCGGGCCACCCGCTTGTCGTCCGGTATCAAAAAGCCGTAGCTCTCAAAATTCTGAAAGGTGCCGACGATCTGGGTGATCGCCCGCGTGGCGATCCGCACCACTTCGCCTTCGAGCCGCCCGCCCGAAGGGCCGCTGGTGGTCACGCGAACCAGCACGATGTCGCCGTTCATGGCGCCCATCATGTCGTTGGCGTTGATGTAAATGTCCGGCTTCTCCCGGTCCTCCGGGATGAGGAAGCCGAAGCCTTTTGGATGGGCCTGCAGCTTGCCCCGGATCAAGTTCATCCGTTCCGGAAGCCCGTAGCGCTCCGTTCGCGAGCGGACGACCAGCCCTTTTTCCTCCAGGGTGTTGAGCAGCTTGAGGAATTCCTTGAATTCCACCGCATCGTTAATGCCGAATTCCTGCTCCAGCTCCTGGTACGTCATCGGCTTGTACTGCTCCCGGGCTAAATAATCCAATAATTCCCGTTCCGTTATCATGGCATCACCTGCTTTGTCACTAGTATGCGCGAATCTGCGAGTCTCTAACCGCGGGCGGGCTTCATCATTTACTATTACCCAATTCCCGCGTCCCATCCCATATATGTAAAATCGGCCGAAATCAGCGCCGACCAAGCCGTCACCTTCTCTTTCGGTCAAACCGCGGCAAAACTTAAGCAAGCGGCGAAAATGAATCCGAAAAAGCGCTGCGTTTTTCCCCGGGCATAAATAACGAGAGTGCCCCGCCGGTGCTACTGCGCCCGACGGTAAGCAGCTGCTCTAAGCCTACGGTCAGCATTCCCGGTCCCGCACCGGCTGAGCAACATCGCGAAACGCTACGGCCCTGCGGCGGCTAAGCAACACCGCTGAAACCTTCGGTCAAGCTCCGCCAGCCCTGCGGCGGCTTTGGGCTTTCGGTCGCTGTTGGTTTCGGATTTCCTCTTTGGAAACCGCTTGTTCGCGGACGAAATCCGAAACCAAAGGCGAACGCTCCGCTCCTGCAGCCCAAATCCCCTCCGGACCGGCTCCGTCGACCTGTTGAAACCTATGGTCAAGCTCCGCCGATCCTGCGGCGGCTAAGCAGCACCCGCTGAAACCTTTGGTCATGCTCCACCGGCCTGCGGCGGCTAAGCAGCACCCGCTGAAACCTTCGGTCATGCTCCGCCAGCCCTGCGGTGGCTTTGGGCTTTCGGTCGCTGTTGGTTTCGGCTTTCCTCTTTGGAAACCGCTTGTTCGCGGACGAAATCCGAAACCAAAGGCGAACGCTCCGCTCCTGCAGCCCAAATCCCCTCGGGACCGGCTCCGTCGAACCGTCGCTTTGTTAGGCAGTTGGTCTTCCTACCTCAGCTTTTTTACAGCCACTGCCTGCCCCGCTGCTGCCGTGCCGTCGGCAAAACTCCCGAGAAGCCTCCGCTGCCTAGTTCCCATTCGTTGTTACATTACCGAAGGAAGATACGGAGCCCCGGCGTTGTTCCGCCACTATTACGAAAATCTCCCTCCAGTTACTACGCTACTAGGCAGCCCATATGTGCCATTCCAGCCGCCAGTCCCCATCCCTATTTCCGTGCCTTTCTCCTTACACACTTCCCCCATTTTTAATCAATTTGAGGTGAGAACCTAGGGGGTGGCACCGAAAATGTGCTGCTGGACTGAGGAAGCGATCGTTAAAAAGGAGTACCTATCCGAATAATTGCATAGAGACACTTATTTCCTGCCATTTGCCTGCATTAGCACCCAATAGTTGCGAAAACGCACTTATTTCTTTATAAATCAGCGGAAATTAGCGAAAACAGATGATTTAGTTGCCTTTTTGCAACTATTGATGAGAAAACGAGCTGAATCACGAAAATTTAGTGCACCTTTGCACCTATTTAGCGGTTCTACTCGAGTGAGCGGTAGCGTCAAGAAGTTTGTGTAAGGCAGTAGGAATATCCAAAA